>JAAYOA010000077.1 GCA_012520525.1 Clostridiaceae bacterium
AATGAAAAAGAAAAGAGGACAAACATGAAAAGACTACTTTCGATCCTAGCAGTAGGAGCTCTCGTCGCATCAATGCTCGTTGGTTGTGGCGGAGACAACGGTGACACAGCTAATGAAGAAACCACGGTTGCCCAAGAAGACACCACTACTGTCGCGGAAGCTGCCGGTGAAGAAACAGATGCTCCAGCTGGTGACACAGAAGCCGTCGCTGATGAACTTGGTGAAGTTAAAGCAAATGGTAAATACAAAGTCGGTTTTACTATGCCGACCCGTGACCAGTTCTTATCCGCTATGGAGACAGCTGCCACAAACGAAGCAAAGAACCAAGGCATCGAATTGACAACAGTTGATGCTAATAACAACGCAAACACACAGATACAGAACGTACAGACCTTTTCTAGTCAGGGTAGCGATGCGATCATAGTCGGATTAGTTAATACCGATAACGCACAACAGATCCTGGATGCAGCTAACGGTGTACCGGTCGTGTTTGTTAACCGCCGTCCATCACAGGAATTGACACCTGGCGTCGCTGCATATGTTGGCTCTGATGAAGCCAATGCCGGTCGTTTCGAAGGTGAATTTCTAGCTGATTACTTCAAAGCACAGGGCAAAACTGAGATCAAAACAGTTATGTTGCAAGGTGTTTTGGGATTAGAGAGTGTTATTAAACGTACAGATTCAGCTTACCAAGCACTTGAAGATGCAGGCATGACAGTTGATAAAGTATACGAAGATACAGCTGAGTGGGATCGCGCTAAAGCACAGAACAAGATGCAGACTTTCTTAGGCACAGGTCAAGAATTTGACTGCGTCATCGCCAACAACGATGAGATGGCACTGGGCGCAATCGAAGCTTTGAAGTCTGCTGGTATTGACTTGAGCGAAGTACCGGTTGTCGGTATCGACGCCACACCAGCTGGTTTGACCGCAATGGATGCCGGTGAACTTGCCTTCACAGTGTTCCAGAATCCTGTTGGCCAGGGTGCCGGTGCTGTCCGTGCAGCAGTATTGTTTGGCAACGGTGAAGAGGTTCCGACGAATATTGACATTCCGTTCGAGCCTGTCACACAGGACAACTACAAAGACTACATGTAATGACATGTAAATCAGTCGGAAACGACTTGACAATGTTGTTGCACCGAGGGGGACTCGAGTCCCCCTCGGTTTAACATAAATCATGGAAGGGAGTAAAAGATATGGGCGAATACGTATTAGAGATGCTTAACGTCTCGAAAGCTTTTCCAGGTGTTCAAGCATTAGATGGTGTAACATTGCGCGTGCGCCCGGGTTCAGTTCATGCTCTAATGGGTGAGAATGGTGCCGGTAAATCGACATTGATGAAATGTTTGATCGGTATCAATAGTATGGACGAAGGTACGATTATCCTCCGCGGTGAGGAGGTCAACTTTCCGGACACTATTACAGCATTGAACTCTGGTGTTTCGATGATTCACCAGGAACTGAATCCGATTCCGCTGCGAAGTATCAGTGACAACCTATGGGTTGGCCGCGAACCTCGAAAAGGCAAGTTTGTTCTTGACAAAAAGAAAATGTATGAGGATTCTAAGGCCCTGCTCGCACAAGTGGGTATGGATGACGACCCGGAAGTTCTGGTAGGTACGTTAACAGTTGCCAAGCAGCAAATGATTGAAATTGCCAAGGCCGTTTCATACGACGCGGACGTCATTATTATGGACGAACCGACATCATCATTGACCGATTCAGAAACAGATAAACTATTTGAAATCATTCGTCGCCTGCGCGATGAAGGCAAAGCTATCATCTACATCTCACATAAGATGGATGAAATTTTTGAAATTTGTGACGAGGCTACAGTTTTCCGTGATGGTAAATATGTAGGCACAGACTTCATTAAAAATCTTACGACTGAGTCACTCATTAAGATGATGGTTGGTCGTGAATTAGATGCTATGTTCCCGAAGATCGATTGTGAAATCGGGGAACCCATATTAAAAGTAGAGAATTTGAGTTCACCAGGTTGGTTTGCAGATGTTTCCTTTGAACTGCATCGCGGTGAAATCTTAGGCTTCGCTGGACTAGTTGGTGCGGGTCGTACCGAAGTTATGGAAACAATCTTTGGTATGAGAGAAAAGTCCGGTGGATCAATTTACAAAGACGGTGAAGAACTGGATATTACTTGTCCAAGTGATGCCATTGATAATAAGATTGGCATGTTAACAGAGGATCGCCGTAAAACGGGTATTGTACCTGTTTCTAGCGTTCTTGATAATATTAGTATTGCAAATATCAAATCTTATGTCGGTCCAGCGCATGTGCTGAATCACAAGAAAATGAGTGAAGAGGCTGCCGAATACGGTAGTAAACTTTCCATCAAAACACCTACTTGGAAGACACCTATTGCCAGCTTGTCCGGTGGTAACCAACAAAAGGTTCTCGTTGCTCGTTGGCTCTTAACAGATCCCGATGTTCTCATAGTTGATGAACCGACGCGCGGTATCGACGTCGGTGCTAAATCTGAGATCCACTCGATCATTACGAATCTGGCTGCTGAAGGTAAAGGAATTATCATGATTTCCTCAGAGATGCCAGAGGTTATGGGTATGGCGGATCGTATTATTGTTATGCATGAAGGTCGTATGACAGGTATCGTTGACCGCAAAGATTTCACACAAGAACACATCATGGAGCTGGCAGCGCTCCCTACTGAAAAGGTAAGGTAAGATCATGACAGAAAATACGCATGTTATTAAATCTGGTAAAGAAAAGAAGTCGTTTGGTGCGTGGGCTAGCGATAACAGCATGTGGGTTATTTTGATCGGCTTGATCGTAATCATGTGTATCGCAACCCTGATTAAGGGCGGCGCCTTCTTCCTAACATACACTAACATTTCAAACATATTCCAATCCGAAGTAGGTCCAGGTCTTTTGGCCATGGGCGTTATGTTCGTCATTATCTCTAAAGGTATTGACCTCTCTATGGGTTCAGTTGTTTCTTTGGCTTCTGTTATATCTGGTGCATTTGCCCAGGACGTCGCCTATAGCGCTCGTATCTTCAAGAGTGGTCTTGTCGTACATGGTTTTATTGCATTGATCATTGGTCTGGCAGTAGGTTGTATTGTTGGTCTGATCAACGGTTCACTCGTTGCCTACACTAAGATTCACCCCTTTATTGCAACATTGGGTACAATGTCAGCTGGACGTGGATTTGCCCTTCTGTTCACACAAGGTAATCCGGTTTCACAGTTGAACAAAGACTTTACACAGTTTGGTGCAACCAACTATCTAGGTGGTAAACTCCACTCCAATGTATTGATCTTTATCTTGATCGCTCTGATTGCTTGGTTCATCCTCAACCAGACCCGTTTTGGTCGCAACATCTATGCAATAGGTGGTAACCAAGAAGCTGCTCGCGTTGCAGGTGTTAAAGTTGAGAAAAATCTAGTTGCGATCTATGCTTGGTGTGGCACCATGTGCGGTCTCGCTGCTGTTCTGACAGCTGGACGTACTGGTTCTGCTAACCCGACGCTAGGTCTGAACTGGGAGCTAGACGGTATCGCTGCCGCTACAATCGGTGGTATTTCCCAGAACGGTGGTGTCGGTAAAGTATCTGGCTGTATTGCTGGTATCCTAATTCTTGGTATTTTGAAATCTGCCCTGATCTACCTCGGCGTTTCCTCTTACTACCAAGAGATCGTCAAAGGTATTATCATCGTCGTCGCTGTTGTCCTCGATAACCGCAAGATGATGGGTAAACAGGCGTAAGATCTTAGTTAATATCAAATGGATTTGACGTCAGTTTTTATCTAGCTGACTAATTCAATAAATAACAGAAGCGGAGATTTAAATCTCCGCTTCTGCTATTTATACAAATTTATTGCTTTAATTATGCTGTTTTCGTTGATAATTGACAAAAATTTACAAGTACCTAATAATCGCATGATATATACTATAAATAAGCTTTATGACGAAAACGTCAAAATTGTATGGAGGTTATCTATGAAAATTGCATTTGATGTCGACGTATTAGAAAAACAAATGAGAGTTCGCGACTATGTCTATAAAGTGGCAGACTGGGGTTATAAATATATTGAACAATCTCCCCAAGTTCAGATTAACCCGTTTTACAAACATCCACTTTTTAGTGAAGATCTGGAACAGGAATACCGTCAGGCATTGAAAGATACCGGTGTGGAAATTTCATCTTTTATTTGTGTCTACCGTTGGTCAGGTCCTACAGAAGTTCAGCGTCAACATGCTGTCGCTAATTGGAAGGCCTTGATTAAAATTGCTGTCAACATGGGTGTTCAGGTTATCAATACGGAATTGTCCGGTGATCCCCATCAGCCCGAAATCTGTAATGGTATGTTCTTCCGTTCTATGGAAGAATTGTTGCCGATCTTTGAGCGGGAAGGTATCCGCTGTGAAATTCAGTCCCATCCCTACGACTTCTGTGAGTTAAATGATGAGACTGTAGATATGGTTAATCACTTCCGCAGCGACAATGTGAAGTATGTATATTCTTCTCCTCATGCTTTCTATTATGACAAAGGCAAAGGTGATTTCGCCCATCAACTACGATACGCTGGTAAAGCGCTGTCCCATGTACTCTTTGCTGATACGATGAATCACACCATTGACTGTCGTTATATCGTTAACCCACCAGGTACCGATGCGGTCATTCATCAGCATACGGCAATGGGTGAAGGCGAAATTGACTTTGACGTTATTTTTGAAACATTGCGCGAGCTAGACTTTGCCAACCAAGAGTTCAAGGTCGGCGGTCCACCAATTGCTTGCTGTTCTTACTTTGGTTATCCTGAAAAAATGGATAAACAGGCAGTGGAAGCACGTGAGCGTATCGAAAGAGAATTGCTTGGTTAATTAAACTGATTAAGAGAATTGATAAAATTGCGGTTTTATATCTGTCAATTAAATATCACTGATACTTAAAGAAATAGCTCCCAGATTTCATGCAATCTGGGAGCTATTGAATTTTAGTGTAACTAGGATTTAACATTTAGTTAAATGACGGATTTTCATGAAGATGCTGACTTTTTACTTTGCATAGGTCGCAAGTGCCATATAGCATTATCTTATAATTACTGACGTTAAAAGCTTTAATGTTATGAATAGCTTCGTCGACTGCTCTGATTTCGGGTGAATCAATATCAAAAAGTTCACCACATTCTTCACAAATGGCATGATAATGAAAATCTAAAATACTGTCAAAACGAGTTGGACCATTAGGTATAATTACCCGATTGATCATTCCTTTGTCGGCAAATTGATTTAAATTACGATAAACTGTGGCCAAACTCAACCTTGGATGTTTTGGACTCAGTACTGCATAAAGCTCTTCAGCGGTAGGATGACCGTGATAATTTTGAAATGCTTCCATAATGTAACGCTTTTGTTTTGTCTGTCTCATTTTTAACTTCCGTTTCTTTATTTATGATGTAGCATATTAATAACATTAAGCTAATGATTTAGGTTGTGTTATTTTGAGTTTTAATAACGTCAGATTCTCAAATGCTAATCTTATTGTCAATTAAAAAATAATGATTGTCGAGTGGATGTTTTTGATTCGTTTGACTTTTTACTAATAATTATTAGTGTGTTAATTAAAATTCAAAAATATTTTTGAATTTTTTGACGAAAAAGCTTATGAAACAACAAATATTAGCAATAAAGCAATAACCATGCAAGGAATGTACGGTAGAGGATGCACCAAGGTTTGATGAAATTCGTGTGAAATTTCCGCAATATGTTGTTTTTTTGTTTCAAAAAAAATTGTTTTTAATCGTTGCATAGAAATCATTATAAA
This sequence comes from Clostridiaceae bacterium, assembly GCA_012520525.1. Classification (GTDB taxonomy): domain Bacteria; phylum Bacillota; class Clostridia; order Saccharofermentanales; family Fastidiosipilaceae; genus JAAYOA01. Next base: position 5,810 of record JAAYOA010000077.1, read on the forward strand.
ACAAACAATAATAAATAAGAAAGAGGCTACGAAAATAATTTTTATACCATTTATTGTACCCGCGATATAACCTAAAGAAAATCCTAGTTTGAGATCGGCACCACCAATTGGTTTAAACCAAAGTGCGGGCAATGCTAAACATATAAATATAACGATCCCGCCTAATAAGGAATGGGATAAAGTTGCTGGCCATGACTGCCCAATAATTGATAAAGGGTCGTGCTGTTTCCACTTGTGACACAGGTATTTAAACATAGTGCCGTTTAATATAATGACCACCTGAAGTGAATCTGGAACTTGTAGGGTGCGGCTGTCAACATGAGCTGCAACTAAAAGTGAGATAATAAAAAATAGAAATGTACAGTGGAGTACAATGATCTGCATGATATTTTCTCCTTACTTTTGGTAAAGTCTATTGATTTAAATGCTTTTTTTAAAGCAAGGTCTAATTAAATCGTGTCAATCTATTTCGCATAGAAGTGTGATCCTCAGTTTAATATTTCTAAATAATCTAATCTGCTGATTTTTAAAAAAATATCTACAAAAAGGAACAAACTGTATATTTTACCGGCGGGATTGTCTATTGTCAGCGGACAGGTTAGAATAATTGATTAGTTGGTCTTGAGAAATTTTAGGATATATTCTAAAATAATCCACATTGTTCACAACTTTATCCACAATCAATTAATACAAAATGATTACAATATTTCAGAAAAATTGTTTGGGAAATTTCCCTAAACCCATCTTTACCAAGGGTTTCACAGATTACAGAAAATTAATATATTACATTATCAACAATCCGTGAAACGTGCTAGTAATAGCGGGTTCATATAAAATTAATGCGTGAAACCATTGCAAACAGTTATTCACAGAGTTTTCCACATTTTCCACAATGTTATTTTAAAATGTGCAGTAAGTTATCCTTATTATTCAGGGTCTCGATAGTGTACTATATATATTGCAGCTGCCATTGCCTCGCCCTCTATTGGCGCGGCAATTGTAATGTTTAATTAATGATTAATTCTAAAATTGGATGGGAGCAAAGATGGAAGCTGAATCTCGATATTTGGTGGTAGGACTGGGAAATCCTGGTTTAAAATATGAACAAACATTTCACAACTGCGGTTGGTTAGGGATTGATGCCCTGACAGAGGCAACTGGAATCAGACTTAATCGTCAAAAATTTCAAGGTATTTATGGCAGCGGCGAATGGCAAGGTAAGAGGTTGTATCTGCTGAAACCGCTGACGTTTATGAATTTAAGTGGCGACTGTGTTCGTCCTATAGCTGATTATTTCAAAATACCCACATCTAACATCGCTGTGCTGTATGACGATATAGATATTGAATTGGGTCGTCTGCGCATACGTGAGAAAGGTGGTTCAGGCACTCATAATGGAATGAAGTCGGTTATTGCTCGACTGGGCGATGAGAATTTTCCTCGCTTCCGCATAGGAATCGGTCCTAAACCCAAAGAATGGGATATGATCAGCTATGTGTTAGCTAAAATCCCGCCCGACAAGCAGATGGCGTTGGATGATGTGATGATAGATCTAGTGGACGGCGTCAAACTTTGGCTGAAACGGGATATTCAATTTGCTATGAATCGTATAAATACAAGAAGAAATAAAAAAATCGAAGAGACAAAGAAAACTGAATCGATAACTAGTTTAAAATCAATCCAAACAGAGCAAGGAACAGCATTGAAGAACTCAGATAAAGTAGGCAATGACAGTGAAACAAATGGCAGTGACAGATTTTAATCATGAACCCGAAGTTCTAATCCAAAAACTTCTAGAACACGCCAACAGCGACGAAAAATATCGTCAGGTATTAAGCCAAATTGGCGAAAAGCCTGTCAATATATCAGGACTTGCCGATGTTCAGAAGGCATATATCATTCAAGCGTTGAGTCAATCACTACATACACCTTTTACAGCAGTTGTTATGCCTGATATCGTGGCTGCAAGACATATGGCAGATCAGTTGCGAGCTCTATCGTCAGATGCCAGTGATGTACTCGTATGGCGCAGCCGTGACTATGCTTGGACAATGATGGAAGCTTCAAGTTTGGATATTGAACAATCAAGGTTGGGCATCTTGCATCGTCTCAACCGGCTGGGCAAGGAAGATGGAGACCAGCGTCTAACCCTTGTTATTGCAGGTCAAAGCTTGTTGCAGTTAATTCCACCGTCTGCGACTATTGAGCGTCTGACCACTGTAATTGATGATTCATTCACAGAGGGTCCGGAGGGATTGGCTGCCCGTCTGACAGAAGCTGGTTATGAGCGCGTCATGAAGGCAGAAGTGCCCGGTCAGTTCGCCCGCCGTGGTGACATTGTCGACGTTATTCCCGTCGGTCTACCGGAGAATCAATTTGGCAGTGGTAAAGGCATAGGTTATCGGACATCTTTCTTTGACACCGATGTAGATTTGATTCGCAAGTACGATATAGCTACCCAGCGATCCATCGAAAATATAATTGCCGTTCGAATCCCTCCGGCGCGGGAGGTTAATTTAACGGAAGAAGAGGCAAGTTCATTAAGTGAGCGCATTCGGAAGTATCACAGCAAAACAGAACTAGAAATGAAGCAAAATCGAGTGCCGACAAAAACAGTCAGACGCTTTCGGCAACTCTGTGAACAGGATGCCGACGCTGTTAGTGCTAGGGCGAGATTCCCGGGATTGGATCGCTGGCTCAATTGGATATATTCAAATGACCAACGAACTACAATTTTAGATTATATTAAAGATTTTTCTCCGCTTTTATTTGTCGATGAACCTGCTCGACTGCGAGAACGACTCGATGGTTACGCCGCGGAGACAATAGGTCAAATCCGCAGCGAAGCTGAACGAGGACAGACCCTCCCTGACGCAGTGCAAAATATCGAGAAAAGTACGCGCCCCTTTATTACAATTGGTCGCTGGGAACGAGTTGTTAGCCTGGCGGCAATTGCTTCATCGGGAAACGGATTGCCCGGTGGTACAACCCATTCAATCCAGGGCAGGGATACCGAGAGCTTCCGCGGGCGAGAGACCCTTCTCACAGCCACTATTGCAAAGCGTAACGAGGTGGCTGCGAAGACGGCGATTGCAGTAGTTTCAGAAGAAAGACAGAAAAAACTGCTTGACCTATTCCGCGAAAATGGCGTTACAGCGACCTTAATCCCTACAGATTTGGAGCGAGGCTTTGAATACCCAGGGTGTGGTCTCCTGGTGCTAGGTAGACAGGATATTTTTGGAACAGGTCGCCGTCGGTCGCGTCGCCGACGCAAATCTAATACCCAGATGATTGATTTATTTAGTGATCTCACACCAGGAGATCGAGTGGTTCATGAGGTCTATGGTATCGGTCGTTATGACGGTCTAGTTAATTTAGAAAATGATGGATATAAAAAGGATTACTTGAAGATTTCTTACGCCGGCGACGATGTACTTTACTTGCCTATGAAGGCGCTGGACCTGTTACAAAAATACATCGGCACAAGCAGTCGCAAACCAAAACTGTCCCGCCTGGGTGGCAACGAGTGGGAGCGACTAAAAGAACGCGCCCGTACAAGTATCCGCAAACTGGCAACAGACTTGGTAGCCCTCTACGCCAAGCGCAGTCGTATCAAAGGCTACGTCTTTGGAGAAACGACCCCTTGGGAACGGGCTTTTGCAGACAGTTTCCCATTTGAAGAAACCGCTGATCAACTACAGGCGATCAAAGAAATTGAACAGGATATGGAGTCACCTAAAGTTATGGATCGCCTTCTCTGCGGCGATGTAGGTTTTGGTAAGACCGAAGTCGCTTTCCGGGCGATTTTCAAGTGTGTAATGAATGGCAAACAGGCGGCTATGATTGCTCCGACGACGGTGTTAGCCAGCCAGCACTACGAAACATTCAAACAGCGTATAGGTGATTTCCCTGTCAGAGTCGGTCTATTGAGTCGATTTACTTCCCCGGCCGAGACGAAAACAATTGTTGGCGGGTTGAAGCGTGGATCGGTAGATGTAGTCATCGGCACCCACCGTATTTTATCTAAGGATGTGACCTTTAGTGATCTGGGGTTGCTGATTATAGACGAGGAGCAGCGGTTTGGCGTCGACCATAAAGAAAAATTAAAGAATATCAATCCGTCAGTTGATGTGTTGACCTTGAGTGCGACGCCGATTCCTCGCACACTACATATGTCTCTTTCAGGTATTCGGGATATTAGTATTTTGGAGGAGCCTCCTCAAGATCGCAGAGCCGTACAGACTTATGTTATGGAGTATGATGAGGAGATTATTTTAGGCGGTATCCAAAGAGAATTAGAGCGCGAGGGTCAAGTATTCTATCTGTTTAACGACACGCGAAAAATTTATGACAAGGCTGAAAAATTGCGAGAACAACTGCCGATGGCCCGCATTATGGAGGTCCATGGGAAAATGAACGAAACCCAATTGGAAGCAGTAATCGACTCATTTATCAAAGGTGAGATCGATATTTTGGTCTGTACAACGATCATTGAGTCTGGCATCGATATGCCTAATGTCAATACTATTATTGTGGAAAAAGCTGATAAAATGGGGCTAGCTCAGCTTTATCAGTTGAGGGGACGAGTTGGTCGTTCGACGCGACAGGCCTACGCGTATATTACATATCAGAAAGATAAAGTTCTTAACGAAGATGCAGAAAAACGTCTCGTTGCCATCCGTAACTATACTCAATTGGGTGCTGGTTTTCAGATTGCCTTAAAGGATCTTGAAGTTCGCGGTGCGGGCAATTTGCTGGGCGGAGAACAGCACGGTCAGTTAGATGCTGTCGGCTATGATCTTTATAATAGGATGCTGGATGAAGAGATTCAGCGGGTTAAGCGGATTGAAAAACGCAAATCTAGTGACGGTGAAGAAGTGACGGAGGATGTCCCTTTAATTGCTGGAGAACTGGATGAGGTTGCCGAACAAGACGGTCAGTTGGACGGGCGTAAAATCTATGGTACTCCTGACGGAAAACCCCTGGAAACCATTTTCGATGTCCACTTAGATGCGTATATTTCAGCGGATTATATTCCTGATGACGGCGAGCGCATAGATATATACCGTCGCATTGCGATGATCCGCAATGCCTTCGATTATCACGATACCATTGATGAGTTGACGGATCGGTATGGTGACCTGCCTATTGCCGTTCAGACCCTCGCTGATGTGGCCTATGTCAAGGCACAAGCCAATCGTTGGGGCTATGATCGCGTCTTTTCCCGAGGCAACAACGCTGTTTTAACGCTTGGACGTCAACTCCCTGAAGATATGGAACTGATCGCAATTCTCATGAGTTTGCCCGACTACCGAGATAAGACCATCTTCCATGCGACAGGTAAACAACCATACTTAGAGGTGCGAGGTCTTGGTGGCTCCGAAAGAAAACTGCCTCAGACTCTATGTCGTATGTTTATGGCAGTTGAGAAAGAAGAGAAAAAGTCTCAACATTGAAAATAAGATGACCATCCCTCAAGGAAACAATAAAAATAACGAACAAAAGACCGTCAATGGCTATGTAGTTGACGGTCTTTTTAAATCACAAAATTTGAGAAAGCGTTGTGGTCTTTCATTGGTGTTATGATATACAAATTTGTTGGTAAGGCGAGTAATTATAATACGAAATGGATCTTGGTTCCCGCTCTGTAAAAGGTTTTTTACTCATGCACTTGTAATTCAATCCTTTGCCGATAGGTCATCCTATTTTAGTGTTTCTTAGTAGCTGTACCGCTTTCTTTTTCCAATGAAAACTCCCCTCAATTAACGCTTGAGCCTTTCGCTGTTCTAATTGAAGGGAGTTTATTAAAGGAATAGTTGAACTAAAAGGATGTCAATTAGTCATCTTTCATTGCCTTACTGAGTTTCAGATAATCCTTGGTGTTACCAATCAAGGCGAAGCCTACAACCTTATCGCCGCTCTTAGAAACCTTGTGATAGGTCAGATTCTCTTCATCTGTGTCCACATCTTCGTTATAGTTGGGAACATCATCACCATATAAGGTGCCGCCCGAAGCAACTTTAGTATTCATGGTATTCATTGTGTAGGGAGGCGGTTGAATCTGATAGGTGGCATCGCCGCCTGCTGCATTTGTTCCGGCTGTCTTGCCTTGAGCCATGGAAATTGACCACTGACCATACCACTGACCGTCTTGTTCCATGACGTCACCTGCGGCGTAGATATCAGGGATAGAGGTCTCCATGCGATCGTTACAAATGATATGTCGACCTATTTCGATATCGATTCCCTCTAGGAGGTTTACGTTGGGACGCACACCGGTAGAGATGATAACGATATCTGCGGGAATGCTAGTGCCATCTTTTAATTCTACAGAGGCGACCTTTTTGCCGCTCTCGTCTGCTTTTATTTCTACAACAGAACCCGAAACGATGGGGTGAACGTGTTGTCTTTCCACTTGTTTCTTAAAAATCGCAGAGCCGGTTTCATCCAGTTGACGAGCTAACAGGCGATCGCTGGTTTCGATAATAGTAGTGTCAATATCGTGTTTTGCGACGTTATATGCTGTTTCAAGTCCGAGTAGACCACCGCCGATTATTACGGCCTTGGCACCTTCCGCCAAAGCAGCTTCGATCTTCAAAGCTTCATCCATATACCACAAGGTCATGACGCCATCCAAGTCTTTGCCTTTGATCGGAGGTACGAAGCTGTGACTGCCTTGAGCAAGGATTAATTTGTCGTAAGACACCTGATCTCCGCTTTCAAGTGTAATCTCTTTTTTATCTGGATCGATTGCTGTAACCACCTGGTTCAAGTTTATGTCAATATTTCTCTCATCGTACCAGAATTGAGGGTGCAGAACTAGTTTTTCTGCCATGGCAGGATCTGCCAACACTTCGCCGATGCGCAGACGGTAGTAGGGTAATTTGGTGTCCATGGAATAAATGGAAATAGTGGCATCGGGATCTTGTTTTCGCGCAGCTTCAGCGGCCGATACGCCGGCAATGCTGCTGCCGATAATGACAATTTTAGTCATAAGACGTGCTCCTTTTAATAGATGGACTTGAATGTCCTATATAGATGTTTATTTGTTTTTAATTATACTTGATCCAATAACAATTTTCATTTAACAATTTTCATTTGAATTGAATTAGAATGACAATAATTTAGTTGACTTCAAAGACCTTTTATATGTGTAAATATAATTTTAACGTCAAGTTACAAACAGATTACAATAAATGACACGAATATTTAACTACTGTCATAGCGGTTGGCACTTATAATAAACGACATAATCATTCATATTTAGTTGAAACGATAATTGGTTATTATTTATACATGGAGGAAAGTTTGAGATGTGTGGAATTATTGGTTATGCGGGTGCAAAGCAGGCGGCTCCTATACTCTTAAAGGGTCTGGAAACTTTAGAGTACCGAGGTTATGACTCTGCCGGTATGGCTGTCATGTCGGATGGAGTAATTAATATTCAGAAATGTCGAGGGCGATTGGCAGCTTTGGCAGAAAAAACAGATCATGGTCAAAGTATGCAAGGATCTGTTGGCATAGGTCACACCCGCTGGGCTACCCATGGTGAACCCTCGGACAAGAATTCCCATCCACATTTCAGTCAAAATGAGCAGTTTGCCGTTGTTCATAACGGCATTATCGAAAATTATCAGGAACTGAAAGAGCGTCTGGAACGCTATGGATATACATTTCAATCGGAGACAGACACAGAGGTTATTGCTCACTTGGTGGAGTATTGTGACTGTGGCGATTTGATTCGCACTGTATCCAAAGTGCTGCAGCGTATCGAAGGTTCGTATGCTTTAGGCGTCTTGAGTACACGAGAACCTGAATGCTTGGTAGCCGTGCGCAAAGACAGTCCCTTGGTGGTTTGTAGAGATGATGAGGCAGGTTATATCGCTTCGGATATTCCTGCATTGCTGCCCTATTCTCGAGATATGTATCTCATGGAAGATAATGAAATTGTGGCTCTTACACCCGGCAAGATTAATTTTTACAATATTGACGCCCGACCTATCGAAAAAGAAATATACCATGTTGATTGGGACGTCTCGGCGGCTGAAAAAGGTGGCTATGAGCACTTTATGTTAAAAGAAATTTACGAGCAGCCTCAAGCTCTACAAAGTACCATTCAGTCTCGTATCCGTGGTGACAGGATTCAATTTGACGGCATAGACTACACATCTTCCTGGGTTGAACAACTTACAGGAGTACATATTATTGCTTGCGGTTCGGCTTATCACGCAGGCTTAGTTGGGCGCTATATGATTGAGACGACATTGCAGCGTCCCGTCAATGTAGAAATTGCCTCGGAATTTCGCTACCGCAACCCCATCGTCGATGAGCGTCAGCTGGTTATTGCCGTCAGCCAGTCCGGTGAAACGGCAGATACCCTTGCTGCCCTGCGCGAAGCAAAAAGGCGCGGCGCTAGGACGTTGGCGATTGTTAATGTAGTGGGCAGTAGTCTAGCTAGGGAGGCTCACGATGTGATCTACACTTGGGCAGGACCGGAAATTTCGGTGGCTACAACTAAGGGGTATACAACCCAATTATTAGCCTTGGAATTGGTGGCTGTCTATTTAGGTCAGCAGAGCGGACGGCTGTCCCAAAGTGCTGCAGACGCCTTGATTGAAGCAATCTGTGCCGTTCCTGAATTGGCTCAGAGTGCCCTTGTTGATATTGCTCCGATTCAGCAGATGGCCGCCCGTCATTTTAATGCGAAAGATGTATTTTATATCGGTCGGGGTATAGACTATGCATCCAGTCAGGAAGCATCCTTAAAACTCAAAGAGATTTCCTATATTCATTCCGAGGGTATCGCCGCGGGTGAGCTTAAGCATGGAACAATATCTTTGATCGAAGATGGGTCATTAGTTATTGGTTTATTGACCCAGCCAAAACTGCGAGAAAAGGTGATCAGCAATCTTGCCGAAGTAAAGACACGTGGAGCAACAGTGATTGCAGTGACGTCTATGGAAGATGCAAAATTGAATGCTTTAGCGGATGAGGTCATTCTCATTCCGGAGACAAATCCTTTGCTTATTCCAGTTCTTAGTGTTATACCACTGCAACTTTTTGCGTATTATATATCCGTCTATAATGGGCGAGATGTGGATAAACCGAGAAATTTAGCAAAATCAGTTACTGTTGAATAGAAAAAGCAATTTTTTTGTCGTCGTTTGCACAGGTGTTACATTTTTTAGGGTGTCAAGTATGATAATATATAGTCACAAAGTTGTAATAAAACTGGAGGTTCGAGATGAGCGACGACCGTAGAGATATAAGAAAAGAAGATGAATTTTTTGAACAGCAGGAACAGATGCAGTCATACAATACATCCCCTCGGGGCACATCCCCATTAGATATTCCGCCCCACGATCATTACCCAATGCGTCCACAGGAACGTGAACATTCGGTGGATCAGGGTTTTCAAGTACCAATTGCAGACAATGAAGATTCAGCAGGTGCTGCTACAGAAGCTGACGCTGCTTGGCAACAGGAAGCACCGCTGGATGAAGAGATGGTTTGGTCGAATGAAGAGGACATTAATGCCGCAGGTTTTGCTGCAGAAGGAATGGATTCGTGTCAGCAAGATACCTATGATGATGTCGCAGCCACGCCTAATTTTATTAATGAAGATGTTGTTGGTCCGGACTTTACAGACGAAACAAAAACTGCACAAGCATCTTTTTCCCGCGAGGACGATCCATCCGACATTGCGGCAGAAGATGAACCTGCTACTTATACCTACAGTCCAGCACAGGGAGATCAACCTGCTCAGCCAATTTATGATAGATATCAAGGTGGACGATCGGTTCAGGCTGGTGGTCAGATGCCTTCGGAACAACCGGCAGGCTACAGTGGAAATCCTCATGCAGGTGGCGTAAATGCTCCTCCATTGAGCACTGGGAATAGAAATAATATGCGTTCGCCACAAATGGTGACAGAGCCTGACTATATTACGACTGACGGAGTACAAGGTAAAGGTGAAGTTAAACCCAATCCTATTGTTGTAGCGTTAAAATCGTCCCTAGTTGAAATTGGACATATTTTTAAATCTCTTTTCTCGGCTGACACGGGTAAAGCGGTTAAGGCGGCAAGCAAGACGAAAAATATGTTTGTCTGGATTATTCTGTTAGTGGCAATCATTTTCATCGGTGCGCTAAGCAGTCTGACAAAACTAACCATACTGCCTTTCAGAGGAGGCACGCGCTACCTTTATGGACTGTTGGCCATGCTCGTCACCTGTGTCATCACGATCGGTTATTACTTTATTATTAAGATTACTAGTAAGGGTAAGTTTCAGATTCATAGCTTCCTAAATATTGCGGCTACGACACTCTTGCCCATACTGATTACCCAGATTTTGACGGTTATTCCCGGTGTGAATATTCTGTCATCGGGTCTGGTCATTTTGGGCTTCGTGTGGCATACTATTCTGTTTAGAATGGCCATGCGATTAGAGCCAATCAACAAGAATAAAGGTTTTGTCTGGTTTGTATTGATCTATGTCTTTATTCAAGCTACAGTACACGGCTTCCTGCCGGTTAGACTATTGATCCCAGGGCTTTCTGTGTCACTATAAAGAATACCTTGTAGATTTATTCTGGCAGATGGCATGGACATAGTTTTAAGGGTTTTGCCAGCATTTGAGATAAGTAGAAAAAAGTCCACGATCGCAGCGACAGTCGTGGACTTTTCTTTATTTTTTATATTTTTAAATTACCTACGCTAGGATGACTCTTTGACCGCTTTCGACTGCTTTGTTTTTTGAGCAGATCTCGTTGATCTTTTGGGTTTAGCAGATTTAGTTGATTGTTGTCGTTTGCGGGTGGATTTCATACTTTGCAGTCTGAGTATTCTGGCGATGCTTCGGATACCGGTATAGAGTCCATAGGTTGCAGTCAGCAGAGGAACGTAGAGCCAGAAGAGGGGACTGATTATACTTGCTAAGAAGAAGAACCGCGGGAAAAATAATATAGCGCCTAATATACCTACAATACAGATGATGAAAAGGGCTTTTCGCATTAAGTCTAGTGGTCGGCTCACTTGGAGTAAAATCAACAATCCCATGAATGCCAGAATAAGGACGGCTAGGGTCGAATTCTGTAATGATCCCAAATTGATAATGTGACCGATTAGTTGTGAAATGACAATCATAATGGCTGATGTGATACCGCCAGGCAGAGAGCGGCGGATAATATTGCGCAGGAAATTTCCCTTAACCCGTTCGCGGTTAGGTTTCAAGGCAAGCACAAAAGAGGGAAAGCCTATCGTAAGACTGCTGATTAACGAAATTTGAATCGGTAACAGAGGATAGGCGAAGGGGAGGAAAATATATAAGATTGACAACAGACAAGAGTAGACTGTCTTGACCAGAAATAGGGTGGCAACGCGCTCGATATTATTAATGACTCTGCGTCCTTCGTAGACGGCATAGACCATGGCATCAATGTCATTATTCAACAGGACCAAGTCTGCGGAGGAACGCGCTGCGTCACTACCCGAAGCCATTGCCACTGAACAGTCGGCTTCTTTGAGAGCTAAAACATCGTTAACACCGTCACCTGTCATGGCGACCACGTGCCCTTTGGCCTGGAGACTTTGCAATAGAAGACGCTTTTGAAACGGTGTGACCCGTCCGAAAAGAGTATATTCATCGACTAGTTTTGTCAGATCGGCATCTGGCGGTACTTCGCTCATATCCAGCCACTTTTCGGCTCCTGAGACGCCAGCTTCCCGGGCTACGGCTGATACGGTGCGAGGATTGTCGCCGGAAATTACTTTAATCGTGACGCCTTGATCTGCAAAATAGGCCAATGTTTCGCGAACATTTTCCCGCAATTGGTCCACGAGAGTAACGACGCCTAGGGGTACAATGTCTGCAGGGAGAGCGTCATCCGGTCCAAATGGAGCTAAACTGTAAGCGATTACAAGCACTCTATAACCGCGATCGGCAAAGGTGTTAATCCTTTCCGAAAGACCAAACTCATTGCCTTTTAAGATAAACTCCGGTGCGCCCATAATGAATGTGCCTTGACCTTTATATGAGACACCCGACCATTTTCTTTTGGAGGAAAAGGGAACGATTTTATCCGAAAACCATGTAGGGGGATGGTTGAAGAAAGTGAGAAGCGCTTCTGCGGTGGCGTTGCGAGCTTCTTGGTCTGCCACCATGGCTGCAATGCCATTAAACAAGAGTTCGGCGCGAGCTCGAGTGGTTGCTCCTAAATTGGCCGCTGTACAGGCGTCCGCAACAGCGACTTTGGCATCACCTGGCGGTGGATTTTTTCTGCCAGTGGGATTGAGGTCAACTAACTTATTTGGATGGTTGGGACTAAATACAAAGTAACTATGAACATCCATCTTACCGTTAGTGATTGTACCTGTTTTATCCAAACACAAGGTGTCTACGCGAGCAAGGGCTTCGATGCTAGGTAGGGTCTGGACGAGGAGTTTGCGCTTACCCAGGTTGACGACGCCAACGGCAAAAGCGATCGATGTCAAGAGCATCAGACCTTCAGGAATCATACCGATTAGAGCGGCCACAACTCCCACAACTGTGGCGGGAAGGTTTCCTTCGGCTGCCTTGCTATAACTTGAAATAAATAAAGCGATACCCACAGGAATCATGACAACGCTGAGTATCTTGATAATTCGATTAAGAGAATCGAGGATCAGAGAGGGCTTTTTGCGCTCCTGTTTGGCTTCTAGGGATATTTTAGCTGCAACCGTGTTGGCTCCTACCTGCGTCACTTTAGCGTATCCTGTACCAGCCATAACGATGGAACCCGAGTAGAGGACATCACCGGATTTTTTTACGATGTTATCCGATTCACCTGTGAGCAGGGATTCGTCCACTTCAAACGAAGCCCCCTGAATAAATGTAGCGTCTACGCTAATTTGATTGCCGCTGGTGAGTTTCATGACATCGCCAATGACCAGTTCGTTGACGGATATCACTTGTTCTGTGGAGTCGCGCACAACAGTGACTGTCGGCTGGGTTAAAATGGCCAACTTGTCTATCGTCTTCTTGGCTCTCAATTCTTGCACTATGCTAATGACAATATTGCAAGTGACAACGCCCATAAATGTCATGTTAACAATTAGGCTGGGTTGAGCCACGCTGGCAATTATTACAATAATTGCCAAGACAAAGTTTAAAATATTAAATGCCGTGACTATATTGCTGCGGACAATCTCTTTGACGCTGCGTGTGGGTGCGCTAAAGGGATGGTTGACGTGGTCCAGTTGTACCTGTTCAGCCACTTCGGCAGTTGTCAGTCCGGTAATGGGATTGTTTGTTTGTGCGGTATCTTTCATCTCACTCTGCCTTAAATGAAAGGATAATTGAATCGTGTTCGGGTTCTAATTGACGCAACATGACCCCTGTCTCTTTAAACATACGTTTCGATGCGAGAGTAGAAGGCTCGTTGGCGTACTTGTCAGATAAGTACACTACTTCCTTGATGCCAGCTTGGATGATGGCCTTGGCGCACTCGTTGCAAGGGAACAAGGCTACATAAATGCTGCAGCCTGCCAGACTGGTGCCCGGTTGGTTTAAGATGGCATTAAGTTCGGCGTGACAGACGTAAGGATATTTTGTGTCGAGGAATTCGCCATCCCTTCCCCAAGGAAAGTCGTCATCGCTGATGCCCGAAGGGAATCCATTATAACCGGTGGAGATAATACGTTTTTCTGGGTTGACGATACAAGCGCCTACTTGGGTGTTTGGATCTTTGCTACGCTTGGCAGCCAAAAGGGCAACACCCATAAAATATTCATCCCAGCTAATGTAGTCGGTGCGTTTAGACATTGTCGGACTCCTTACATTCTATCTGGTTAAAATCGTTATAGTAAAACAATTTTTACACTGTCGCTAGATTGACAATTGATTACATCAGAAACGTGTGTCATTGACTTCTCGTATCTAAATTTCTCTATACATTATACAATCGATATTTGAATGATCCAAAAATTAATGCGCATTCGTCAAAATGAAGTTTTATTTATTAAATAATTCCTGTAAACCCTCCCTCGACAAGGGGCGTGGACGCGTGTAATATTAACGGTGTACTTTGCAGTGAGAGGTAAGCAGTATGGCAGATGAAAAGACTTTAGAGCAGAATAGAATCAATCGGCAGGCATTGACAAATGCCAAACGTGTAGTCGTTAAAGTGGGCACGTCTTCCATTACATACGACAACGGTCGTACGAATATTAACAACATAGATCGCCTTTCCCGAGCTCTTTCCAATCAGATGAATCAGGATCGGGAGATGATTCTAGTTTCGTCGGGGGCCATTGCTATTGGCAAGAGTAGGCTTAATGT
>JAAYOA010000078.1 GCA_012520525.1 Clostridiaceae bacterium
GACCCAACCGACAAATCCGTCACAACCGATCGATCCGACCCAACCGACAGATCCAACCCAACCGACAGATCCACAGGATCCAATCAAGCCTGGTGAAACTACCTCGCCGACATATAAACCTTCTGGCGAAAAACCCAGTCAATCTCAGCCTGTACATAAAGGCAACTGGATTCCCAGAACGGGTGAAACTTCACATTGGATGATCGCTGTCATGCTACTGTTGGTCGGTGCAGCGGGTGCCGTCATCATGCGGTTGAGAAAAAAGTCAAGATAAGGGATCATGGCATTAGGCTACATAGATAAGTAAAGCGATCTCCCCTTCATCAGTTCGTGTCTACGTTTCGTTGAAGGGGAGATTCTCTTTTATCTTTTTGATGATTTTATTTTTCTACTTAGGGATGTTCTGAATTAGGGGGAACGGCAACATTAAAATTAGATGATCGCTTTACCAAAGAATGCTGCAAAGGGACAGTAATGTAAGTAGCCTTGACATTTTTGTGACAATTTTATATTATTATGATTGTCCTTGCGGAATTAACTCAATTGGTAGAGTGTTACCTTGCCAAGGTAAAAGTTGCGAGTTCGAGTCTCGTATTCCGCTCCATTAAGTGTCAGAAACCTGATCAACACAAGTTGATCGGGTTTTTGCTTTATTACCCTTAACGATTAAATCCCTTGATTAAAAAGTGTTTAGTGTCCCCATGATGTGGTAAACTACATTTAACATATTTTTGCGGAGGACTATATGGCAGCCAGTGTAACGCTAAAATCAATTATTGATGAATTTAACCTTGAAGAAATAACCAGTTTTGGCAATACTGATAGTATTACGATCACGGTTGCCGATGTTACCCGTCCTGGTCTACAATTAACAGGTTTTTTTGATCACTTTGGCCCCGATCGTATTCAACTGATCGGCAATCAGGAGATGGCCTATCTCGCTCATCTGTCTGAGGAAGAGCGTTTAAAGTGTTTGGACGGTCTTTTTTCAAAAAATATTCCTTGTCTAATTGTCTCACGTCATCATGATGTTTTTAAGGAAATTGTCACTTGCTCAAAGAGGTATCAAATTCCCCTTTTGCGCACCGATGAAAGTACATCTACTTTTATGAGTTCCCTTATTAAACACCTCAACGTTGATCTTGCTCCAGAAACAACCCTTCATGGTGTTCTGGTTGAAATTTATGGTGAAGGCGTGTTGATGTTGGGTGAGAGCGGTGTCGGTAAATCTGAGACAGCGATGGAACTGGTCAAACGTGGTCATCGTCTAATAGCTGATGATTTAGTCGAAGTCAGGCGGGTATCAGATACCACTCTCGTTGGTCAGGCACCAGAAATTATTCGCTATTTAATCGAAATGCGTGGTATAGGCATTCTCGACGTCAAAGAACTTTATGGTGTTTCTTCGGTCAAAATGCAGGAATCAATTAACTTTGTGATTAATTTAGAACTCTGGGATGAAGACAAAATATATGAACGACTTGGAATAAGTGAAGAATATACTGAGATATTAGGCATACAAGTGCCATCTATTACGATTCCCGTTCGCCCCGGTCGTAATTTGGCGATTATATTAGAGGTTGCAGCCATTAATTTCCGTCAGAAACAGATGGGATATAATGCGGCTCAAGCTTTAACAGAGCGCTTATTCGGGAATCGGGAGGAAGTTTGAGAATGATATCGATACAAGATTCTACACAGGATTATTGTGCGGAGACAGGAAAATTTATTTGGACACTCAAAGACCTTAATAACTATGCAGTTAATTTAGTGCCTCAGATTCGCGAAAAAGAATCGATGGCTTTACATACAACTTTTAAATTAGGTGGACCGGCTGATTTGTTTTTTGAACCAACGTGTGAAGACGATCTGATCCAAATATTGGATGTATGCCGCCATCAGAGAATCCCCGTCACTTTGATTGGTCGTGGATCAAATTTAGTTGTTTCCGACCGAGGGATTCGTGGCATGGTTGTAGCGCTGAATGACCGCTTTTCAAATATTAGAATGTATCGTCCCAAGGAATTATTGCAATCGTCTTGGAACGAAGTCTTAGGTGAGGAAGCGATACGCGGTGACGTCTATTATATTTACGTGGAATCAGGCAAGTCGATAGCCGATTTGTCTAAAGAATTTGCCAATCAAGGGCTGGCAGGTCTATCCTTTGCTTGCGGCATCCCTGGAACTGTGGGGGGAGCTATATTTATGAATGCAGGAGCTTATGGCGCATCTATTGAAGACGTTGTCATAGCCACTCGCTATCTTGATGAAAATTTAAATCTGCAGACTTGTATTGGCAGTCATCATAACTTTGGCTATCGCCACAGTGTGTTTCGAGACAATAACTACGTGATTCTTGGCACACTATTTATGCTTCATCACAGCGATCCCGGTTTATTGTTGAGTGAAATTGCTGATTTCACTAATCGACGGGAGAAGACCCAACCACTGGATGAACCTAGTGGAGGAAGTGTTTTTAAGCGTCCCGTCGGCAATTATACTGGAAAACTTATCACTGAAGCGGGGTTAAAAGGCTATAGAGTTGGGGGTGCAGTGGTTTCCGAAAAACATGCCGGTTTTATTGTCAATCGCGGTAACGCGAAGGCGATGGATGTGGTAGAACTTGTCCACCATATTCAACGCACCATTATGGCTCAAAATAACATTCAACTAGAGACGGAACTTCGCTTTATAGGCGACTATCTGCCGGAAGAACTCGCTCTGATAGGATCCAGAGCTCCCGAATGATAATGCAACACAGTCGCATAAGGAGAAATATTCGAAATGGATATTATTATATTAACTGGTATGTCTGGTGCTGGTAAAAGTAAGGCTGCCAATTTCTTAGAGGACATGGGATATTTTTGTATAGATAATCTTCCACCTCAATTATTATGCAACATTGTTTATGCATTTAAAGAAGGTCAGGGTGGAGAAGGCTTTGGCATTGATCGTCTGGCTTTTGTTATCGATGTGCGCAGTGCTGAATTTTTGGCCGGTGCCCAGGCAGAACTCAATAAATTGGATGCCGATGGCATTAATTATCGCATTATTTTCCTGGATGCCTCGGATGATGTTTTAATCAGAAGATATAAGCAGTCTAGGCGTAATCATCCATTGGCAAAGGAGAAAGGACTGTCCCAAGGTCTGGTCATAGAGCGACGTCAGCTGTCATTTTTACGTTACAAAGCGACATACATAATAGATACAACGAATTTGAGTATTCCTAATCTTCGGGATCACCTTTATAAACTTATACAGACAGCCGACGATGTGGACGAACGTATGTCCTTGCTGTTGGTTTCATTTGGTTTTAAATATGGTTTACCTCTGGAGTGTGATGAAATCATAGATGTGCGGTTTTTGACAAATCCGTTTTATGTTCCCGAGCTAAAGCCTCTTTGTGGGCTGGATAAAGAGGTTAGGGAATATGTTCTTGCCAACAAGGAGGCGCAGGTATTTTTGGAAAAACATGAAGAGTTATTTCGCTACACCCTGCCTTATTATATCCGAGAAGGGAAAGTGCGCCTTACCATGGGGGTAGGATGCACTGGGGGTCGGCATCGCTCAGTGGTTATGGCTGAAGAATTGGCAAGACGATTCCGTCAAAATGATATCCGCGTGTTGGTCAATCACCGGGACATTGCCAAAGATCCCCAAAACGAAACAAAGGGTCTAAACACCTTGTTTGATTGATTGTAAATGGGGTACAAAATGTTTTTGAATGATCTTTATATGCGTTATCAGGACAAATTAGTCAACTATGCGAAGGTTCCACAAAATGGTCCCAAGGTAACTGTAATTGGCGGAGGTACCGGTCTATCGACGTTGTTACGTGGACTAAAACTCTATTCCCATAATTTGACTGCGGTTGTCAGCGTTGCCGACAATGGCGGCTCGTCAGGTCTATTGCGGAAAGATTTAGGTATTTTGCCGCCAGGGGACATCCGCAACTGTATACTTGCTCTAGCTGATACTGAGCCATTGATGAGTGATTTGATTAACTATCGCTTTAACGATGGTTCCTTAGAAGGACAAAATTTTGGCAATTTATTTTTAGCTGCGATGTCTGCTGTTTGTGATAATAATTTTTACGAAGCAATACGAAATTTTAGTAATGTCTTGGCAGTTACAGGCACAGTTCTGCCTGTTTCTTTGGCGAATATCAATATCTCAGCTGTACTTACCAACGGCGAGATAATTGAAGGTGAATCGGCAATTGGCGAACGGGACAACGCTGCCAGCTATAGCATTGACCATATTATTATGAATCCGGAGGATGCACCTGCCTTATATGAAAGCATCGAAGCTATTCGACAGGCTGACTTAGTTGTCTTAGGTCCAGGGAGCCTTTATACAAGTATTATTCCCAATTTGCTTTTTCCGGAAATTATTGAAGCGATTGAAGAGACTGAGGGTAAAGTAACCTATGTGTGCAATTTGATGACCCAGCCAGCGGAGACATATCAATATACGGCCATGGATCATTTGACGGCGATTTTAAAACATAGTGGACACTCCACTTGCCAGGACTTTATCGATTATTGCATCGTCAATAATGCGGTCATTCCTGACCATTATTTAGAAGATTATCGCGAATTAGAATCAAATTATGTGTCCTGTTTTCGCGAGGCCATTATTCAAAGTGGGGCAGAGTTGATCCAAGCACCTTTATTCACAGTAACAAATGGCAAGGTGCGCCACGACCATTTAGCTTTAGCCCAATTGCTTATCATGTTGGCCTGTCAGGCTATGGACGTAAAGATAGAGCAAGCTCAAACCCGGGTTTATCGACACGGTCGGGAGAGGCGCTAATGACATTTTCGCTACAGGTAAAAGAAGAAATATTACAGACCTTTATAAACACCCCCTCGGAACAGCATATCCTTTTAGGCATAGCCTTTATTACGAATGGGCGTGCAACAAAAGATGCTGTGACCTTTTCGTCATCTCACAAGGCATTATGTGATATTATTACAACTTGTTTTTATGAGGAGCTGGGTGTTAAAGCTCGTGTCAACCGGGGCAAAGAACTGCATACCATTCGTGTATCTGGCACTAAAAATAGGGATATTCTGGCTCGCTATTTAACCGAAGAATATGATTTTAGTAAAACACAACCAAGATTGGGGAGGACGTGGGTTGATCCCAGTTACGCAGGCGACCATGTGGCTGAAGGTCATTATACATCCTGGGTGCGCACGATTCAGGCAGCCTTTTTAGCGGGTGGTTCTATTGCAGATCCTAGTCGCACTTATCACTTGGAATTAATGGTGCGCCGACCGGCGGTTGCAGTTCAACTTGAACAATTGTTCAAGGACTCGAATTTGCCTGTGTCCACAGTTGAACGCTATGGCTACAGTACATTGTATATTAAAGAAGGAGATTTTGTCGCAGATTTCCTAGCCTTGACTGGAGCTCACACCTGTCGGTTGGAGTTTGAAAACTATCGCATGACTAGGGAACTGCGCAACCAAGTAAATCGCGTGGTCAATTGTGATAATGCAAATTCTCGGCGCATTGCCAACGCGTCAGCACGGCAGTTGGAATTACTGCGTGGACTTAAAGCTAGTCCGGAGTGGAAAAATTTAAATGAAGATTTGCGTTTTACTGCTGAGTTGCGCTTAGAAAATCCAGATTTATCTCTCCGAGAATTAGGAGAACTGATGGAACCACCTCTTGGCAAGTCAGGAGTGAATCATCGCTTAAAACGACTGGAAAAAATCTATCAGGAAGCTTTTGGTGAATAAAACCGAAGAGTTGTTTCTTTTATGAAAAATAACAAGCACAAGAATCATTTGGCAATTGCTTTAGTGGAGCCAGAAATACCACCCAATACCGGTAATATTGCCCGCACCTGTGTGGCTACGGGCTGTCCTCTGCATATCTGCGGCAAGCCAGGCTTTAGTATCTCAGATAAAGAAGTTAAGCGAGCCGGTTTGGATTACTGGTACGACCTAGATCTCACACTGTGGGATCATTTTTCTGATCTGTTACAACACAGACGGCAGACCCATTTTTTCTATGCTACGACAAAAGCTGAACGGAATTATACCGATGTTCGGTATGAAGGTGATGTTATTTTAGTTTTTGGTAAAGAAACAAAAGGATTACCCGATGAATTGTTGATGGCCCATCCCGAGCGCTGTGTGCGTATTCCCATGTTGCCTAACACAAGATCCCTAAATTTAGCCAACTCCGTCGCCATTATGACTTACGAAGTGTTGCGCCAATGGGGGTTTCCTGATTTTGAGAAAAATAACGGATATATGGAGCATCTGCGCTGCTTGTAAATTAAAGTTAATTTCGACTTTGAAGGATGAATAATCAATGGTATTTAGTCTTTTGTGTTATATTAATTTATACTCTAAATACAAATTCATTTCTAATTTAAATAGATGAAGAGAGGTTTTTATGCAGGATGCGCGTCCCCCAGGACAAGATCAATTGACTGCCGAAGTGACAGCCGCTGCAGCTCCTGTTCCGCCTCAGGATGTCGTGGAGCTATTTGATAAAGAGGTTGGAGTAGCCTACGTCTTACGGGTCACGACCTTGGGAGTTTTAAATTACACTTTCATCCAGAACCAATTGCCGCTGATCAGTGAGTTTGTTTTTGTCAACAACACCACAGTTCCTCTGACTGATGTTAAAGTCAAGATCAGCTTTAAATTTGATTTTATTGAATCTTTCGACAAAAAATTTGCTAACGTTGGTCCGGGCAAAATGATCGAGATTGTTCCCTCGCTCGACATTCATGCGAAGTCTGTCTTTGAATTAACAGAGTCCATGACAGATCGAATGGTCATTCGAGTGGAGAATGGGGACGGCGAAATTTTGCAGCGGTTTTCGACAAACATAGTTGTCATACCATTGAATCAATGGTCGGGTACAAGCTTATTTCCAGAGAGTATAGCAAGCTTTGTCATGCCCAATATCCCGGCACTTATTTCTCTTAAAAATCAGGCGTCTGAGTTTCTAAGAAAACAGACGGGCGAATCGTTCCTTAGCGGTTATCAGACAGGGGACAAGAACTTTGTGCGACAGCAGATGGCAGCGATTTATGCGGCGATTTACGAGCAAAGCATTAATTATGCAGAATTGCCAGCTGCATTTGAGAAAAGGGCACAGCAAGTCCGAACCCCCAATGAAGTTCTGGCGATGAATCAAGGTAATTGCATTGAAATGGCCGTTCTCTATAGCTCTCTCTGTGAAGCCTTTGAACTTCATCCCATTATCATTATTATGCGCGGTCATGCTTTCGTTGGTGTTTGGTTGACTGAAGAAACTTTCGATCATAACGTTGTGATCGACTACAGCGAATTGAACAAGCGGCTTGCCGAAGGTATAAATGATATCGAGATTGTAGAATCTACCCACATGAACCGGGAGAGACAGGCTGGTTTTGAGCAAGCCGTGCAGAAGGC
>JAAYOA010000079.1 GCA_012520525.1 Clostridiaceae bacterium
CTAAAATCATAATTTGCATTATAGCGTCCCACAAATGCTGTATACATCCTTTTATATGGTTTTGTGTCATCAATCAGCATCGAGAAACCAATGAATTTTAAATTCTTGTCGAGCATATTGGCATTATGTCCCGGGCTATTGCGCCACATCTCAAATGCGCCCTCGGCTGTGCCGTAGATTGCACTGTTATAAGCAAGATTTTCACAGTCAATGGGATACCGAGGCGTTCCAATCGGAACGTGATCAAATTCATCCACAATGTCTCTGCAACGCACTCGAGCCAATTCTGCCAAATCTTGGAGATATCTGACAGGTTGTCTGCCGTGAGCTTTGCGGTGTGCATTTACCAGGTTTAGGAATTTTTGCTCTTCTTCGATGGCCATGTAGCCATATGTTCCCACAGTAATTTCTGCCGGCACTGCGGATTTTATTATGACCGCACCTGCCTTTCGGTTTATTAATGCACCCGTCTGTGGATTCACGTCGTAGACAATATTAGTTTGTCGGACCCCATTCTTACCTGTTTTTGTGACGTGCCGATAGTTGCGCCAGCGACGACTATCTTGCTTATAGATAGGATCTGTTTTGTACTGGGATCTTTTAATTTGTACATTATTCACACCAATGATTTGATCTATTGGTTGCGACACAATGTTAACATCGCCGACACGTTCGGGCATATAATATTCTTTGACTTGTTTTCCTGTATAAGGATCAATTGGAATGCGGTAGCGGTATTTAGTTTTGCCAGGTATACCATTTTTGACAACTGATTTATAGCCGATGGGTTTTGTCGCATCAGTTACAGCGATATATTTACTCTCAAATGGTATTTCACCATAAAAATCTTTCTCAATATATTTAGGTGTTTTGCCGCCAATAAGGTGAATCTCTGGTTGGGATTTAACTTTGCAGTAGGTCTCTATAATTGGATCAGTATTATTTGTTACAAGACGACCATCACTATTGAGTGTTCCAGCGCGCGTTTTAACCACTACACCATCTCTGCCTTTTTGCTGAATCTTTTTGATATAGTCCCAAACTCTACTGTCTAGAACCTCAACTTTTGTGTAAGGCGTAATTGTTTTTTCTTCATAAAGTGTGCCTCGCGACACTCTGGCATCTTGACGTTTAGAGACAAAAGTTTGAGCAAATATGTGCTTTTTTCCTCCAATAACAGCATACTTTTGACGATACACGGTATTTTTGCCAGGTAATAAGATCTGATCCGGAGAGGTATAAAGACGTTGAGAATCACTTACATAGTGTGTGACATATTTATCTGTTATATGATTCTCATAGCGGACACAGATTCCATTGGCACTTTTCCCATAAGTATATTTAGGACTAGGAGCTTTTACTGTTTCATGATTTACATTATATGTAAATGGAAAGACGAAATAATAGCTGAAATCAAATTGGCTGGGCTGACGATCAATCCAATACTCCCGATTGGTAGAACCTAAGTAAGAATAATGTTTTTTGTCCATCTCATGGAGGACTGGCGTTAATTTACCAACGCCGTAGTACCTGGCACCCGGAACAGAATCCCACGATACAATGACCCGTTCCTGCTCTGATTTACTTCGAATTTCTTTCAGCGGCTGTAACGATCTATTCATTCCTCGTAAAAAATGGGGACAAGGACCGATTATTTTTCTACCGTTGCTTAGGCGATAAGGAAATACTCCATAGTAATTGAGGACACCTTGACTGGGTACATCATAAACATAGGTGTCGCTGGTTGTACTGATTACAACTGGGACTCCATTTTCACCTGTTCGGCGCTTGATTATATAACCATCGGCATCCGGCGATGGTTGCCACTTAATCTTGACCTGACCAATTTGACTGGTCACTGACAAACCGCTCACAGCTTTGGGGTTATCTTGCGGTTGAGCGAGATTTGCTCTCTGTCGATTAAAGGGGATCGATGTCACGTCCTCAGTTGCTGTAGGATCATCTAACAGTGTGACATCCTTTGCTGTCAAAGACTCTTCCACAGGTGTGGATTCTTCTGCTGGCGCGGATGCCTCTACTGGTGTGGTATTTTCTACTTCCACCCCATCCTTTGGTGCTGTGACACCTTCTGCTGTCGAAAACTGTTCCACCGGTGTGGCATCTTCTGCTGGCGCGGATTCCTCTACTGGCGTGGTTTTTTCTACTTCCACCCCATACTCTGGTGCTGTGACACCTTCCGCTGTCGAAGACTCTTCCGTCGGTGTGGATTCTTCTGCCGCCGCGGATTCCTCTGCTGGCGTGGTATTTTCTACTTCTGACCCACCCTCTGACACTGTGACACCATCCGCTGTCGAAGACTCTTCCACCGGTGTGGATTCTTCTGCTGGCGCGGATGCCTCTGCTGGCGTGGTATTTTCTACTTCCACCTCATCCTCTGGTGCTGTGACAACTTCTGGTCCTACGTGATCGGGACAATCCGGAATCCTACTAGTTGTCTGTTCAGAAGATATAGATTCCTTAATTTCTAAATCATTAGAGTTAACTTCAATTTCATATATTGCTTCTACGTCTGTCTCCAACTGTATTTCTGAGGCACTAACGTGATGTGTTGAAAATATAACAGACAGGACAAGCATAGTAATAAACACTAGACCATTTATTGGGCTATTTATTTTTTTAGTCATGTCATACCTCCTAGACAGTAAATAAAATTCATTGTAAAACTGCTCTCTTAGATAATCGTATTCTCAGGACTTACAAGTTTGACAAGCCCTTGACATTTGCTATAACATTCAAGTTAGCATGCGTTAATTAGCCATCGCTAATTCATTATTGTAAAATCTTTTAACTCACAAGACTTCAGCGGAAAGGTTACTTTTGAATGATTGATCGACGTTTAATTAATGCTGTACCGAACTGTAAAAAATACATTGCTTTCCATGTAATCAGTCAGTGGATCTCATTAGTGGCAAATATTACAGTGGTCGTTTCGATTGCTTCATTAATGCAAAAACTGTACGAAAATAACTTTACAACGGAAGATTTGCTCACTGTCCTTTTTATCGGACTCACGGCTCTACTCATACGTACTGCAAGCTCGATTTTTACGAGTAAGATGAGTTTTCGGTCCTTCGTTTTAGTCAAACGCACTTTGCGAACCGAAGTTTATCGAAAATTGTTGCGCCTAGGGAGTTCCTATAGAGAGAACGTCAACACCTCCGAAATCGTTCAAGTTGCTGTAGAGGGCATCGACCAACTCGACACATATTTTGGCGCCTACTTGCCCCAATTCTTCTATGCCTTAGTCGCTCCGATTACATTATTTTTCGTCCTCTATACGATCAATGTGCCGGCTGCCGTTGTGCTAATCATTTGCGTACCTTTGATTCCTGTTTCCATCGCACTTGTACAGACCTGGGCAAAAAACCTCCTTTCTAAGTACTGGGGACAATACACTTCTCTCGGCGATACATTTCTGGAAAACCTCCAAGGTCTCACGACCTTAAAAATTTATCAGTCCGATGCCTTTAAAAATGACCAGATGAATCAGGAAGCTGAACAATTCCGTCGTATTACGATGCGCGTTCTTACAATGCAACTTAATTCAATCGTCATCATGGACCTCATCGCCTTTGGCGGTGCTGCAGCCGGCATAATTCTCGCTGCCACTCAATTTATAAAGGGAAATATTACCTTGGCAGGCGGTCTCACGATCATTCTTCTCGCCGCCGAATTTTTCATCCCCATGCGACAATTGGGTTCATTTTTCCATATCGCTATGAATGGCATGGCCGCCAGCAAAAAGATTTTTAGACTGTTGGATCTTCCAGAAGCACCACCGGCCGATGGTCAGCTTACTTTCGAAGATAATCAGGTTGCTCACGAAAAAATTATTAGAATATCGAACCTCCATTTCTCTTACAATGACGATCGGGAAATAATCCGCGGCATTGACATATACATACCCCCACGCTCATTCATTGCCATCGTCGGTGAATCCGGTTGCGGCAAGTCCACCCTCGCCGCCCTCCTTATGGGGCGAAACAAAGGTTATTCCGGTTCAATTACCGTTGCAGGTATCGAATTAACCGAAATCGCTGAGGAACATCTGGTGCGTTACATTACCTATATCAGTCACAACAGCTACTTATTTAAGGGAACGATTAGAAAAAATCTTTTAATGGGCAAACCCGATGCCACAGATCAAGAACTCTGGCAAGTTTTAGAACAGACAAAATTAGCCGATTTTCTACGCTCTGAAAAAGGTCTGGACACCCAGCTTAACGAAAAGGCGTCTAATCTTTCCGGTGGTCAATGTCAACGATTGGCTTTGGCAAGAGCATTACTCTACGACAGTCCCATTTATATTTTTGACGAAGCGGCATCCAATATTGATGTGGAAAGTGAAACTGACATCATGGAGCAGATCTATGCCTTGGCTGAAACGAAGACTGTAATTTTAATTTCTCACAGACTGGCAAATGTCATCGGAGCAGATCAGATTTATGTGTTGGAACAAGGCAAAGTTGTCGAAACAGGAACCCATACAGAATTACTAGAAAAAGGGCATTTATATGCCAAATTATGGAACAATCAGCAAAGTCTAGAAAAATATCGAAAGGCGGTATGAGGGATGAAGCGCAGTGGATTCACCGTAGTGACCAAACTGATTGGCCTCGTCAGACCCCTGACAGGCTACATGATCCTCGCCATCGTGATGGGCTTAATAGGCCATCTTTGTGCCACATTCATCACAATACTTGGTGGCTATGCCTTGTTAAATGTCCTCCACCTTCAGATAGCTCTGTCCCTAAATTTTATTATTGCAGGAGTCGTCATTATGGCCATCCTGAGAGGTGTCCTACGATACGGCGAGCAGATGTGTAACCACTATATAGCTTTTAAATTGTTAGCGCTAATCCGTAACCACGTTTTTCAAGCTCTGCGCAAACTATGCCCCGCTAAACTTGAAGGAAAAGATAAAGGGAATTTAATCGCCCTTATTACATCGGACATTGAACTCCTTGAAGTATTCTACGCCCATACCATCTCACCTACTGTTATCGCTGTCCTATACTCAATTGCTATGTGTATTTTTATAGACAGCTTCCATATCAGTTTCAGCATCATCGCCTTTTTGGCATACGCAGTTGTTGGAGGCATTGTGCCCCTTGTTATTTCCAAATTGAGCGGCGATGACGGACTCAAGTTTCGCTCCGCATCCGGTAACTTGAGCAGCTTCATGTTGGACAGTCTGCGAGGACTAGACGAGATCATTCAGTACCAACACGGAGAAAGTCGTCTCAATGAAATGGAGCAACGCTCCGACGATCTCGCCTCTTCGGAAGAAAGACTCAAGAAAAATATTGGACGCAATACTGCAATCACTAACGGCATTATTTTGCTTTTTGACCTAGCTATGATGTTCTGTGGTATTTTCCTATTTCGACAGGGTCGAATCGATTTTGCCAGTTTATTGATCCCATTAATCGCCTTAATGAGTTCCTTTGGTCCCTGCGTCGCTCTCGCGAACCTAGGGAGTACGCTGCAAAACACATTTGCAGCTGGCAATCGGGTATTAGACATTTTAGAAGAAGAACCTCTAGTTGAAGAAATCAGTAGTGGAGACCAAATTACATTCACAGATGCGGCAGCTAAAGGCGTTACATTTGCTTATGAAGGTGAAACAATTTTAGATAATTTCTCATTAGAAATTCCCAATAGGAAGATCATCGGGATCATCGGCAAAAGTGGCAGCGGCAAATCCACTTTGTTGAAACTATTAATGCGGTTCTGGGACGTTCAAAAAGGCAATATTTTTATTTCGAACAAAAATATTAAAGAAATTAACACCTCAAACCTGAGAGAGATGCAAGGTTTTATGACCCAAGAGACCCACTTGTTCCACGATAGCATTCGAAACAATCTACGTATAGCAAAACTAGACGCCTCTGACGACGATCTTGTTCGTGCCTGCAAACAAGCATCGATACATCAGTTTATTGAGAGTTTGCCCCAGGGCTATGACACCCTTGTCGGTGAACTCGGCAGCACTTTATCGGGAGGCGAAAGGCAACGAATCGGACTAGCCAGAGCCTTTTTGCACGATGCCCCTTTTCTCCTCCTCGATGAACCAACTAGTAATTTAGACAGTCTAAACGAAGGCCTCATTTTAAAATCCCTGGACGAACAGAGAAAGGGCAAGACTGTTGTACTTGTGTCCCACCGGCAGTCAACGATGCAAATCGCCGATACCGTCTATTCCGTAGAAAATGGCAGGATGAGCTAATGAGAAAAGATTTGCAAAAGAAAAGAGAGACCGAAAAAAAATTGGTCTCTCAGATGATTACATTATTTTGTCAAAAAAATCATGGTACTTCACACAACCTTTGTCCGGCCTGTGCGGAACTTGCTGCATACGCCAAAAAGCGGAGCGACCTCTGTCCCTTTATGGCAGAAAAAACCTTTTGTGCTAACTGTCAAACCCACTGTTATAAACCCGATATGCGGAAAAGCATTAGGGAAGTTATGCGATTCGCCGGTCCCCGTATGATTTGGCGTCATCCCTTGGCAGTGGTTCATCATATCATCACCTCTCAACTAGAAAAACATCGTATGAAAGGAAGGCATAAATGAATCTCAAGAAAATATTTTATATTATTTTAGGATGTATCGGTCTGGGTCTCGGTGCAGTAGGTGCTGTTTTGCCTTTGATGCCTGCTTTCCCATTCCTATTATTAGCTGCATTTTCCTTTGGTAAAAGTTCGGAACGGTTACATAATTGGTTTATTTCAACTAAACTCTATAAAAATAATCTGGAAAGCTTCGTCAAAGGTCAGGGCATGACATGGAAGACCAAAATACGTGTAATGATTACAATTACTTTGCTTATGTCCATAGGTTTTATCATGATGGACAAAGTACCTGTGGGTAGAATTGTGTTGGGATTGATTTGGGCGTTCCATATAGCTTACTTTTGTTTTAGGGTTAAGACCATTCCTAAAATATAGTTTTATCAATAAACTGCCAACTATAGCTACTCAAATGTCACCACCAACTGGGTCACACCATATAGGTCCATCGGTTTCGTACCAAAACCATAATCCTCAAAGATCACATTAACCGTGAGCCCCTCTTTGACGACTGAGGGATCTAATGGATCTCCATGTGGATCAACAATTGATATTTGATCCCCCAAAGGAAAAGAAACTTCATCAAGAATGTTCTCGCAGGTTGTCTCCAACACCTTACCAACCACGTACCCCTTTTCCCGACTATATGTTTCGACTTTTATTTTGGCTAACTCGGTGCCCACCTTCTGAAAAATGACCCCTTCTTCCAGCAACCTGCCACCTGAGTTATCCAAATCGTCTTCCGATATTTGCAACCAAGTAGATGCCTCTGGATTAAAGCGCAAATGCTGACTATCGATCAGATCAAACACAAAGCGCTCATCGACGACCTCGTCTCTGGCGATCAATTGGTTATCTTTAATTTGATAATCACCGTTCGGCAAATAATCCCTTGCTATTATATATGAAAAATTGAAACTGCCATCTTCTAAGAGCGTCAATTCTGGGAAATAGAGAGGCTGATCGGAATCGACATACTGTGCAGCAATTTTATAGCTGCCTATTTCTGGAGATATAGATGAACTATTTTCTGGTTTTCCATTACAACCTGTATTGACTATTACAAGAGCAAATAGTGCTGAGATGAGGACAACTGGTTTAAAAAATATTTTTTTCATGTGTATTCCTTTCTATTCTTTATAAAAAATATACTTCGTTGAGAGATGTTCAACGAAGCATATCCGTATAAAATATAATTTATCCCTTGAACTCATTATACAGACAAGACAACAATTTTTCTAACACCGATCAAATCAACTGGAGCTGTAGCTTCATCTACACTAGAAAAATGTATTTCTAAAGTTTGACCTTCTTTTAAGTCGCTAATTTCCAATAGTTCATCGTCAAGATCGACAATTTCAGTGTTGGGTAAGATAAAGAAAGAAACCTCTGTGAAATCATAATCTTCTGCGGATTCAACGATGTCAGCCATGGCATAGCGAACCTCGCTGCTGACCACCTTAACTTTAACTTGCATGACTTTATCTTGAATCTTATCAAATACTGCGCCATCTTCTAAAGGCACAATACCATTTGCCTCCCAATCATAGCCCGCCTCATAGGGAATCGTCGATGCCTCTAAATCAAACTTGAGTTGGTTGGAACTCGTGATATCGAAGACGTAGACATCGTCGTTCAAATCATTCGCCACATAAATTTTTCCATCAGTAATGGTATATTCACCTCTGACAAGAGTATCGGACAAGGCATCCACTACAAAAGTAAATTGACTGTCTAAATTTAATGTCAGCTGCGGTGCAAAAAGAGACCCCGGTGCGTCTTCATCAGTCAAGGTATATAAACCAAATTCAATGGGAACGGAATACGTATTTGGACCAGATCCATTTGTCTCTTCATCTTCATTTTTATTACAGCCAATGAGCAGGGTCATTATGCTTATAGCTACAAATATGAGAATAAATCGCTTTATTGATTTAACATATTTTTGATTTGAAGTATAGTTTGATGTCATCGAATCACTCCATTATTAAAAAGAAAACGATACGAGGATTAACATCACATTACCGCATCATTCACTATTTTCATTAGTAATTTACTACGTTTCAATTTGAACCCTGTGTGTCCGCATTTTGTTTCTGAGAATTAAGAAAAGCTTTATAGCGAACCAAGTACTTGCCAATGACCACAGCATTCAAAACAAGCACGAGCGCCAATAAAATACTTGTTATAATGACCAATCCTCCAGCGGTATCTTCGATCGAAGACCAATCCTTAATCTTGACAAGAGAAGAAGTGTACATAATTTGCAGATAGATTGAAATTGCTCCCGCCGCCATACTCAAGAAATTAAAAATTAAAACTTGATGGTAGTTAGAATTAATTTTAACTAAAGAAATAATCGGCAAACCGATTGCAATTACACCTAAAATAATACTTAAAATCGAATATACACTGAACATTGTTGCTCCCCTTCTCTATGAGGTTGAACCTCTATCAAGTTCGTTTACATCATGCCTGATTGACTTCACAACTATAATTGTACCAATACTAACCCTAACCAACTATTTAAAGAACGTATTTTCACCTGAAAATTATGACCTTACGGCAAAGATTTTATTACAGTCTGTTGACAATTAAATGATATAAATTCATATTTCATCTAAATTAACCCTTTATTTAATTCACTAAAGTTTGTAAAGTATATATTAGACTTAACTAAACCTAGTAAATTAAGGATTTGACGATTGTCAAATTTAGAGGAGTCAGTATGTTAGGAGTAATTGACGTCGGAGGTGGCCTAAGAGGCATCTACGGCGGTGCAATTTTTGATTATTGTTTGGAAAATGACATTCAATTTGATTACAGTATTGGTGTTTCTGCTGGATCAGCCAACATTGCAACTTTTTTAGCGAGACAACACGGTCGCACATATACATTTTATAAGACATATTCCCAACGCAAAGCCTACATGAGTCTCTACAACTGGATTTTCAAAAAAAACTATGTTGATTTAGATTACATTTATAGTACTTTGTCAAACCAAGATGGAGAGAATCCGCTGGACTACGAAACATTAATCGCAAACCCAACTCGTTTTGACATTGTCACAACGGACGCGATTACCGGCGAACCCCATTACTTTGATAAATCAAGTTTGCGCTTAAATAAATATGATGTCATCAAAGCTTCCTGTGCCATACCCATTGTTTGTCAACCCTATTACATCAATGGACATCCTTACTACGACGGCGGTCTGGCAGATCCTATTCCGCTTAAACGAGCCTTCGAATCAGGCTGCAAAAAAGTTGTGGTCATCTTGACCCGTCCACAAAATTATTATCGTAAAAAAAGCAAAAAGAAAATTTTTCTGTCTAAACTGAGCCGTAAATATGCTGGAGGGATGAAGGCATGGGCAGAGCGAAGTGTAGTTTATAACAAGCAACTGAACTTTGCTAAAGAAATGGAACGCCAAGGCTCTGTGTTAATCATCGCACCGGACAGCATCGGTGAATTAAAGACATTGACCAAGGACGATGGTATGTTGGACAAACTCTATGAATTTGGACGACAGGATGCCAAAGCCCTACACGATTTTATTTGACCATGTATACGCTTCATCATAGATGATTAATTATCTAAAATGATATCAGCCTGATATTTATAATAATTATAAGCGGGGTTATTTTCCGAAATTGCCTCTTCATCCTTTAAAATCGCGTTAACGGCAATAAAACTTACTTCATCCTGAAGCGGTATGATCCATTCGCCCCGCGTATCAATCACACCCTCACTGCCATTTGGGGAACGGACTATTGCATAGCCATCGTCAAAAAACATTGAACCATGGTTCTCTTTTAAATCGATCACTACATTTCCTTCACGGTCGATATACTGGTGCTCATCTTTCATGGTAACAACATAGGCCAGTCCGCAAGGTGAAAACGGATAACTTCGCTTGTACACCACTTGATTCAGCGGGCTGCCGTCAATTCTAATATATCTGCCGGTCTCCCCATCTGTAATACAAAGAATATCATCGTCGGCGGTAAAGGAACCGCCAGGATTTCGCAGCGGACAAAATTGAGCCTCAAATTCCACTAATTCAAATTTTTCATTGAGATAAGATGTTGTGTTAGCATCACTCTTTTGCGGATATGAACCGTCCAACGAATCAACAACAAATCGCTCGTCCCACTGAATCCCTTTATAGCCATCGCCTTCATTCACACACCAATAGCGTCCAGCTAGATCTGGATAAGGAGGCAGAAAATAAATGTCGTGTTCGCTTGTCTTGTAGAGACGCTCCATGCTTAAATTATAGAAATATTTGACACCGATCTCCGGATTATTGTTAATACTCTTATTGAAAATTAAACGCTTATGTAGGGGATCATAATCAAAATAATCACTTGGTTCTGCGTCTTCTATATAACTAAGAAGCACATTTTGCCTGCTATCAAATAGACCGATATTTACTACTCCGCCCCTAAGCCAACGGCCTTCTACGTACGTATCACCCAGGTACACCAGAGAGAAGGGATTTCTTTCCTGACCTGTCGGTTGAACCTCAGTTCCAAACTTTTCAACTAAAATTTGCTCAACATTAAAATTATAATGATCAACTAGAGGTCGGTTATCTAAGCGAAATTTTTGGGTTGTTCTATTCGTGCTGGAAAATGGATAAGCAGAAAGAATAGTCTGACCATCAATGAAGAAATTACTATTGTATGATTGCGCCACCGGGAAATTTCGTGGATCGAGATATTTAAAACGATACTTGTTGTCTGTTTCATCCTCCGCCGGCGTGACCACAGCCGTTCCATTGCGATTAAAAATACTGGCAGAATCGTATACACAGCTGATCGCTAGATCGCCATCTATATCTGCAAACCCTATTTTCCTTGAACTCTTATCCCGTACCGGCGTCAAACCTTCGGCGAACAAAGGATTGACAACATGATCGACTTCGAAGGCGTTCTCTGGAGTTTGCTGAAATGAAGTTCTGCCAAATATGTTGCCATTTCCATCGCCACTTCCAGACCTAGCAATATCTCTATTATTAGTTATAAACTTAGGGAGTAAAAAAATAATTACAACGGCTAAAATAATGACACTGATAAGGATTATAGATCCGATTAGCATCGATTTTTTGCGTTTTTGAATAAATTGTTTGTCCTGTGACTGACGGTCTTGAGACTTGGTCGGATCGAAAACTGGCATTTGGTTGTATTGGGATTGATTCTGATTGACGTGAAGAAAGTTAGGATCAGGGCGATCAATACCTGACAAATTTGCAACGGGTAATGGTTTACCACAAGACATACAGAACTTAGAATCTAGTTGATTGGACATTGAACCACAGTATGGGCATCTAGGCTTATTCTGCTGCATATTCAATTTTCCTTTTTAAATTTATTATTGAGATTTAATATCATAAATGTCACTGGATTCGATTTTAGCACATCCCCTCTTTTGTCACAATGTCGCAATTCTATTTTTCTATATAGGATTATTTCAAGATTCTTCAGGTCGCACTCCCATAATTTCGTAATCCAATAAATGACCCTTATTTTCCACACCAGAACTAAATCCAGTCAATTTACCGTCCTTGCTGATTACCCGGTGGCAAGGTACAAACAGCAAAAATGGATTAGCAGCACACGCAGCACCAACTGCCCGGGCATAAAAATGACCAGCAGCATAATTCTGCTGTAAGTGTTTATCAGTATTTTTTCCGTATTTTACAGGTTGATCAACCTCCACTTCAGATTGATCAAGTCCACTGTAATAAAGTACATGGTTGGCGACATCTTCATAACTTTGTACCTGACCGTAAGGAATGGTACGCAAAGCCGCCCAAACTTGACGCTGAAACTCTGTGCCTTGGGTTGGATCCAATGGCACTTCGAAGCGGGATCGTTCACCTAAAATATAACCACTTAGTTCACGGCATCCCTGTTCAACGGCCCGCAATCTACTTTTACCGGAAAATAAAAATCCACCGACTTCAAGTTGAGCAACTTGATTGGAAACAACCCCCTTATGATCGATTAGTCCCACTGCGGCGAGGCAATCATAGAGGAACGGATTCTCTACAGTTTTGCCATAGGGCAGCAAATCTGAGGTCTTTACCCACTGATCATCACCAAAGACAGCGACTAGAAACCAACCGAAATTGACAAAGCCGTAATTTGACAGGGCATTTTCCGGTCTTAATAAACTAACCATCAAAGCGTCTTGATAATAAAAATCAGTAGCCAAAGCTGAACGCAGACGACCTTCCAGTGTAAATCCAATCGCCTCCGCCAAAGCCTGTAACTCCGGACGGTCATCGGGCAATAGCCATTCAATTCGGTGTACCGGATGATTAAAGAATAATCTTTGAAGTTGCGCGAGACACAGTTCTATAAAGTCCCGGTCTGCAGCAGGATAGGGATTGACTTTTAGTCCTCGTTGCGGTGGATACAGCACGATGCGAATGGTCTCAGTCTCGCC
>JAAYOA010000080.1 GCA_012520525.1 Clostridiaceae bacterium
CGGCTGTACTGCATTGGAGTCATTATATTGTTACCCACCTAGCCTGGCCGAATTGGATGTGAGTGGCTGTACTGCATTGAAGTCATTATATTGCTCATTCAATAGCCTGACCGAATTGGATGTGAGCAGCTGTACTGCATTGGAGTCATTAGATGTGAGCAGCTGTTCTGCATTGGAGTCATTAGATTGCTCTTCGAATGAATACCTGACCGAATTGGATGTGGATGGCTGTATTGCATTGAAGTCATTGGATGTGAGCGGCTGTACTGCATTGGAGTCATTATATTGTTACCCACCTAGCCTGACCGAATTGGATGTGAGTGGCTGTACTGCATTGAAGTCATTGGATGTGAGCGGCTGTACTGCACTGAAGTCATTAGATTGCTCACACAATAGCCTGACCGAATTGGATGTGAGCGGCTGTACTGCATTGGAGTCATTAGATTGCTCACGCAATAATAGCTTGACCGAATTGGATGTGAGCGACTGTACTGCATTGACGAATTTAAAATGCGATAACAATAGCTTGACCGAATTGGATGTGAGCGGCTGTACTGCATTGAAGGATTTATCTTGTTACACCAATGGCCTGACCGAATTGGATGTGAGCGGCTGTACTGCATTGGAGTATTTAAATTGCTCAGATAATAACCTGACCGAATTGGATGTGAGCGGCTGTACTGCATTGGAGTATTTATTTTGCTCATCTGATAGCCTGACCGAATTGGATGTGAGCGGCTGTACTGCATTGGAGTCATTAGATTGCTCACGCAATAATAGCTTGACCGAATTGGATGCGAGCGGCTGTACTGAATTGGAGTATTTATATTGTTTCTCCAATAGTCTGACCGAATTAGATGTGAGCGGCTATACTGCATTGAAGGATTTATATTGTTTCTCCAATAGTCTGACCGAATTGGATGTGAGTCATAATACAGAATTAGAAATTCTTAAGTGTTCGCATAATAATCTCACATCTCTAGATATCAGTAATAATATTTATTTATATGACATAGATGCAGGTGAAAACTGCTATTGGATTGATGTTGATCCTCAAAATGGGTTTGATCTAACTTCATTGCCTGGAGATTTTGATGTATCAAAAGCATCTGATTGGCGAGGTGGAACTGTTAGAGGTAATATATTGTATTCTCACTCATTATTAGAGCCATATATCTCGTATGAATATGATATAGGAAATGGTGCAGTAGCAACTTTTTCACTTTATATTAAACCAGGACCGGTTCAAAATGTCCGTTCCAGAGCACTATCATCGGGAACGGTTGAAGTGATGTGGGATCCCTTAGATGGAGTTGATGGCTATTTAGTGTATCGTAAAGTGGATGGCGGTCAATTAGAGTATTTAGGAGCTACAAAAAGTACATCATATTTAGACTCAAATGCCATAGCTGATGCTTGGAATTTCTATTTTGTGTTTGCATATTTACATTCTGATGGTGCTTTAATTCGTAGCCGAGCAAGTCAATACACATATTGTAAACCGACGACCCAAGATGCTATACCAGCCGTGCAAAATTTACAGGCAAGTCCACTGGATTATCAAACCATCCAATTAAGTTGGTCACCGGTTGAAGGTGTTGATGGATATGCAATCTATCGCAAAACTGCAGATGGTAGGTTAGAGTATGTCTATATCACGCCTAATACAAGATATACAGATACTGAAGCAGTTAGGGATGAATATAACTTTTATTTTGTCTTTGCCTACCGTAGATCTGAGACAGGCGAATTTACTATGGGACCAGCAAGCAAATATGCATTTGCTAAACCTGGATTGCCTCATGTTACAGGGCTGCGTGCCCGCCGATCAGGTCACACCCCGACCATATATTGGAATCGCGTCAATGAGGCCGATGGTTATATTATTTTCCGTATGATTGAAGACAAGGCGGGGCTTGAATATATGTATCTGGTAGATAAAAATTGCCTGCAATGGACTGATCAAAATGCGGTGCGCGGAAAAATAAATTTCTACTTTGTTGTACCATTCAAAATAATTGATGGTGAAATGGTGATTTCGAAACCCAGGCCCTATACTTATTCTGTTGTGCCCCAATAATTATTCTAAATGAATGAAAATTCAGTTTTGAAATATTGCTGATAGACATACCTCCCACGACATATTATTCCCTAGGAAGTTTGCAAACTCTTAGATATGACTGACGTCCTTTGTAATAATAATTTATCCGGTTGAGAGTGTAAAAAGAAAGCTAAAGGTTCTAGTAAAAAGGTTATCTCAAAAATGGGATAGCCTTTTTACTGTAGTAAATGATTCTGATCGCCTAGCTAAAGTAAGGTAACCAACCAATCGGCAAAACTGCTTGTTATTCAATAAATTTG
Organism: Clostridiaceae bacterium; assembly: GCA_012520525.1. Taxonomy (GTDB): domain Bacteria; phylum Bacillota; class Clostridia; order Saccharofermentanales; family Fastidiosipilaceae; genus JAAYOA01. The sequence goes on from JAAYOA010000080.1 coordinate 2,362, forward strand.
AGCGTATGATTAACTCACGTAATTAGCTTATACTAACTACATCGTTCGATGTTTCTACAGGAATTATTTAAAGATGGCTGCGAGGTAAATAATGAAATATCAGATCGAGAAGAATACCGTTCAGGAGACATTGATGCTTCCTCTGTATGCCAGGAACCTCTGCACAGAGCTGTTTCCCCAGTATTTTCGTGATCACAATGCGTCCAGACTTATGGAAAAAGTGGCATATGACTTTGGTCCGATGGAAGCAAGGTCGAAAAAAACATTGAATGTCTTCGGGGCTCTGGAAGTCGCTATGCGCCAGACTGATTTGGCGGAAGAAGTCAAGCTCTATCTCAAAGATCTGCCCCGCGCTGCCGTTGTCAACCTTGGCTGTGGTTTAGACAATACCGGACGGGAGTGTGACAATGGTCAATGCCTCATTTATAATCTAGATTTGCCCGATGTTATAGAAGTGAGAAATGCCCTCTTGCCTGCCGGCGAAAGGGAAGAAAATATAGCCTGTGATCTCAATAATTTAAAATGGATGGATCGGATCGACGCTCGCCACGGTGTCATTTTCTTTGCCGCCGGGGTTTTCTATTATTTCAAGACAGAACAAGTCAAAATTATCCTAAAATCAGCAGCCGAAAGATTCAAGGGGGGAAGAATGGTATTTGATGCCTGTGGTCCTCTTGGAGTCAAAATGATGCTTAAAACATGGATTAAGCAGGCTGGCATCAAAGATGTAGGCGCCTATCTATCTGTCCGCGATGCCCAAGAATTGTCTTGTGAAAAGCCCGTTATAAAGGTCTCAAGTCGGGGCTATATGCGAGGATATTGTCGCCTGGTAAAGACGTAAAAGGTCTCTATCGCCTGCTGTCCTATATCGGCGATGAGTGGATCGGGATGAAAATCGTCAGATTGGATTTTGGCGTTTAATTTAGAGGCATGTATCCGCTTTTATGCTATATTTGTATTGCTAAATATTCTATTTGCCAAGACATAAAATATTTTCTATCACTTTAAAATTTTTACATTGAATTTATCGAATTCTTGAAAGCACACTATGAAAAAGAAGATTCCAGTTATCACTATACTTGGTTTGATCGTTTCTGTCGGTCTTGTCATGGGTCTATTTCACATCTGGCACTCTTTTACCGACTACTCTAGAATATTACATGTGAATTGGGGATTTACCTGGCCGACTGCTGCCCATTGCTCTGAGATTTATCAGAAAGATTCTGGTGCGAGTTTTCAAGGAGACGGTATACGTTATCACGTTTTTTCGTGCAAAGAAAGCACATCGATTGATCAATTGTTCGAGTGGCAGTCAGAACAAAATGAGACGAATTATCATGATTCTTTTGTCGACGCGGTCGATGACTGGCTAGATGAGATTGAGGTTCCATTGGCTCAGCGTCCGGACTATAACGCATGCCTATTCTGGTATGAATCACAAGCAGATGGCAGTGAAATTATTGTATTTTGGGATCAAAATAAACACAATCTCTATACGGTGGAATCTTTTTTGTGAGATGGGATAAAAAGATCCTAAGGTGACGGAGTGGGTAGATTCAGGTAAACTTACATCAAATAAATAAAATTTCAAGAGCTACAAGGTTCCTCTTGTATATTAATATTTAAGTAATTCAAGCATCTGATACCCAAAAGAGCACATCTGGAGATAAATCATGAAACATAGACGCATACTTGCGATCGTACTGCTCGCAACCCTCCTTGTAGGTTGCTCTCTTTCGACGAGAATACAAGATATAACACCACAAACCGTTTCCAGCACCAGTGAGAAAGCAAAAGATAAAATAACTAAGCCCCAGGACAAACCGCTAGAAGGTAAAGCTAACGACGATGCAGCGATCATTGCATCGGTCGAATTGGCATATATGGATTTTTTAAATAATCAAAGACCATTGATCATTGACAAAGCACACGTTCCCGATGAGGCTGATCAGATAGAGGATAATCTTTACTACGGTTTTCCTTATGGTGAATATTCTTATGAAGAGCTTAAGGCAACCATTGCTGACCTTGAAATGACGGAAGCAGATGTGAAATATGCCCTTGTGGACTTTGGTCACGATGGGGTGGGTAAGTTAGTGGCTCGTTTTGAGAGTGTCGATCCCAGTTATTTGAGTCAAACTCTTGTCATTAAATATATAGATGACAAGCTCTATTTGACCCATGCTTATAGCGATGGTTATCGCTCCTATGGAAAACTTTATACGTCCGGTCTGCTGGAAACAGGTGGTTCCATGGGGGCTGGTGCGAGTGTACGGCTAGTTCAGGAGATAGATGGCGAGGGCAAGGCACACGTTCTGTTTAAGGAATATATTTACTTCGGTACATTTGCCGACAGTATTGTCTATGAACTGACCGATGCCAACGAACCCTTGCAGTGGATTCTCAGCGAACAGGCATCTGAATCGGAACTCTGTGTACGTGTGTATATTGAAGGCGATGGGGATGAATTAAAAATTGCGGCAGACAACTGGCACGGGGACTCTGTTGTCAAGGCAAAGGAAGAAGCTTTTGTCGATGAATTAGTTGACTTAGGTGCGGTACTTGTTTCGCAGGAAGCAATGGATGCCTTGACTTTTTTGCCGACGGATCAGCTTGCAGAGGTAACTTGGGTCGAATGGGAAAGTGCTCCGGACAGCGACAGAGCAGATTCTTTAGCGGGTGATCCCTTTGAATATTTGTATATCGATGTGGCTTCCCCAGAATTTTTAACCCATAAAGAAGAGTATATTGAGTGTGTTGTTGATGACGGTGAATATCAAATTCCGGTCTTTCTCCAGACGGAGATTCCGTTGACGGATGTTTCAATCTATCGCTTGACGATGGATCATGTTGATGAGAGCGGAACTGCCATTTTTCACGGGGAAACTGAGTGCAACTTGCCGGAATTGAACATTCAAAAGTCCCTTGTGATACGCATGACGATGGTGGGAACTGTGCCGAATGTAGGGATTGGCTATTCTCTGGGAGAGCAGCGCTATACATACGGTATTGCCATGAGTGGAATGGACGGTTCCTTGTACTTGGAAGATATTATTATAGAATAATGTGATTTTAATCTAATGTCTAATGGCTTTAATTATAACGATTAACTTGTCATTTAAATCATTTTGAAAACGGAAAGAGCAAAGGGAATATGGGTCATTTAGGTTTTTCGTATGTAGGATTGCTCTTTCTGCTCATGCTATTTATTCCGAATTTGATTTGGACAAAAAACTTACCCGAAGGATATAACGCAGAAAATGAGAGCAAATTTTTGCGGATTTTAGAGCGTATAGGTCAAGTGCTCACAAGTGGAAGTGCCCTGATTTTTTCTGACTTTAATATTCGCGAATGGACGCCTTGGTCATGTTGGTTGATTGCTGCTTTTATTTTAATGATTATGTATGAGTTATGGTGGTTACGTTATTTCAGAAGCAAGCAAAGATTGAGTGATTTTTACAGCGCTTTTTTAGGTGTTCCGGTGGCGGGTGCTACGTTGCCAGTGCTTGCATTTTTATTCCTTGGTATTTATGGCAAAGTGATATTGCTTATTGTCTCTGTGATTATTTTGGGGATTGGTCATATTGGGATTCACCTTCAGCATAAGCAAGAGATTAAGAAGAAGAGTTTATAGCGTGATCTGTAATAATATTTGGAAATCGGCGAACCTGTGGTACGCGTAAAAACCCTAGGAGATTCGCAAAAAATAGCTCATTTATTCTTCCAGTTTAGAAAAATTAATAGTAACAAATTTAAAGCAACCACAACATATAGAGATGTTTTTATATATTTAACTAGAATTAGCAGTCGCCCTCCTCGCGCGGGCGTGGATTGAAAATCCCTCTGTCTCTGCTCATATACACGGCATATACGTCGCCCTCTTCGCGCGGGTGTGGATTGAAAATTAGTTTCAGGTAATAATTCTTTTCCCGGCACTTGGGTCGCCCTCCTCGCGCGGGCGTAGATTTAAAAAAGGACCTGCGGTAACTGTTCCATTAGTCATACGGTCGCCCTCCTCGCGAGGGCGTGGATTGAAAAATCAAAAGGAAATCAATAGTGCAAATATCATTAATAGCCAAACAGCCAGGTACAGATCTTGTCAGACCGAAGGGGGCAAGAAATCATAAAAGTTACAATCTGAAGGGACACACTTTATATACATAGCGAGGATCGATTAATGGGCATCATAGAAGAATCCAGATACATCTAAAAATCGCCATTTCTATCAACATGATTACTAAAATATCATTACTAGATTATGTTATAAAAATCAAAATCACTCGAAAACTTGTTGTGCCAAACAGCAAATTAGACCTTGCTATTGGCAAACATGGCCTTTCACTGTAATATTGATATAATTCCAATCAAAATGAATAATTATTATTAGCAGGCTGTATTTCGAGGTATGGTTTAAAATGAAGAATAATGCACGTTTTCATAAGATAGTGTATAAAATTGTTTTGCCGATCATACGAGCATTATCGTTGCTTATTTTTGGGTTTTATCGGCCGCCAAAGCCCCAATTTGATGGTCCGCTTTTGATTATTTCCAATCACGTCACCCACTATGATTATTTTTTTGTCGGTATCAGCTTGCGCGAGCACCTATATTTTGTGGCGAGTGAACATGCTTTTCGCCGAAAATATCTTTCTCGCATTTTGCGCTTTCTATTTGCTCCAATACCCCACAGTAAAGCTGCTCTTGGCGTTTCGACAGTCTTGAATATTAAACGAAAGTTAGCTGCCGGACACAATGTCTGTATTTTTGCAGAAGGGGGTTGCAGTTTTAATGGACAGTCTATTAAAACAGTTTCTTCGACGGCAAAAGTCGTTCGCAGTATGGGCGTTTCATTGGCAACCATTCGCATCAAAGGTGGTTATTTTACTAATCCTCGGTGGGGAAAATATCTGCGCCGTGGTCGCATGGTAGCCGAATGGGTCAATGTTTATACTCCGGAACAGTTAAAAGCAATGAGCTATGAAGAATTAGACTCGGCGATTAATCAAGATATTTTCGTCGATGCGTACGAAGAAGTTGAGACAAAAAGGATCGCTTATAAAGGAAAAAATTTAGCTGAAAATATTGAATTTACCCTTGTGATGTGCCCCCAATGTAAACAACTCAATCGGCTGAAAAGCAAAGGGAATGAGTTTTTCTGTGCTTGTGGATTGCGAGGTAAATATGATGTCTTCGGCGGTATACGAGGCAAGGGATTTACCTTCCGAAGTATTAAGGACTGGGATATTTGGCAGCGTGGTGCTATCGCAAATTTGAAGGTGCCGGATCAGCAAACTGTACTTTGTTCTGATCCCAATCAATATTTGATGGAAGTTAGTCCGGATCACTCCACTCGTCGGGTTGCTTATGGGGAATTGAGTTTAACACCGAGCAGGTTAACGATCGGACAGTGGTCATCCCCCTTGCGTGATTTGAGCAGATTAGCGTTGATTAAACAAGGTTATATTGTGTTTTCGACGAGGGATGGTCACTTCTTTGAGATTCGCAATCACCGCCAAAAGTATGCGGGGTATCTCTATGTTCTTCTGATGGAGCGGTTTAGTAAGCATTACGATTTGACTCGACGAATGTACGGTGGTTTAAGTTCAATTCAATATTGATCAATATTTAGAATAAATCTTGACCAAGAAAAACCTGTTTTTAATTTAAATTCAACAAATAATATCTAATGATATATAGACAATTATTAAACTGTGCGAAAAAGGAGTATTTATTTGAATATACTCTGTGCAGGCATCAACTTTTAATTTTGTTATTTTTTACGTATACTGAAACGTAATAAAAATTGTATATTGGTCTTCTAGGGAGTAACTGCCACATTGTGGAGTTAATGTCAACAGCCCGTTCAATCTGGCATTAACATAGAAGAGTGAGACTAAAGACCGCTAAACATCTCTATTTAAAGGGAGGTACCTATGGATTCAGACAACAAGTCGTTGGCTGTCATTCCGGATACCGCGTTTCACATTGAGCGGGAAGCGATTGTTGAGATGCTCGAAGCGGATGTCAGTCAAGGTCTTACAGACCACGAAGTGGAAGCACGTCAGGCAAAATATGGCCTGAATACTCTTGAAGAAGAAGCTAAAGAACCTTGGATTATAAAGTTTTTTAATCAATTTAAAGACTTTATGGTTCTAATCTTGATTATTGCGAGTGTCATCTCTGCATTCTTGGGCGATTGGATTGAAGCCATCGTCATCATCGCTATTATTATAATTAACGCAATTTTAGGTGTTCACCAGGAAGGTCAGGCCGAGCAGGCCGTAGCTGCCCTACAAAAATTAAGTTCTGTGCGTACTCGGGTAATCCGCAATGGACAACAGACTGTGGTCAATTCGGAAGAGTTAGTTCCAGGTGATCTGGTTCTTTTGGAAGCGGGAGACGTGGTACCGGCTGACATACGCTTGATTGAGTCCGTTACTCTCAAGGCGGAGGAGGCCTCCTTGACAGGTGAATCAGTGCCTGTAGAGAAAGATTATGCCTTTGCAGCTACGCCCCAGACGCCTCTTGGTGATCGGGCTAATATGCTGTTTAATGGTACATCGGTCACATACGGCAGAGGTCGGGGGATTGTTACAGGCACAGGAGAGAATACCGAAATAGGCCGGATCGCTGATCGCCTAAAAGGTATTAAACAAGAAGCGACTCCTCTACAAATGAATTTGAACCAGTTGAGTAAGTGGCTAGGTATTGTATGTCTAGCCGTTTGTGCCGTGGTTTTTGTTGTGGGTGTCATGCGCGGCGGCAACGTTCTGGATATTTTTATGACGGCAGTCAGCTTGGCCGTCGCAGCCATACCTGAAGGCTTGACCGTTGTTGTTACGATTGTTCTGTCCCTAGGTATGAAACGCATGGCAGAACGCAATGCCATTGTCAAAAAACTCCTGGCAGTTGAAACGTTGGGCAGCGTCAATGTGATCTGTTCTGACAAAACTGGTACATTGACTCAAAATGAAATGACTGTGACCCAATTGTATGCCGCAAATCAGATTTATGAAGTGACCGGTGTCGGCTATGCTCCTGAAGGCACTATTGTTCCTGCGGGTGCAACCGCCGCCGCGACAGCAAATGTGATGGATTCCCCGGTGTTGCAGCGTCTTCTAGAGATCGGAACCCTCTGTAATGATGCATCTCTACAAAAGAATGAAGACGGCACCTATCAAATGATCGGTGATCCCACCGAAGGTGCGATGTTGACCGTAGCAGCAAAAGTGGGAATTACTCCAGCGGGTCTAACCGAGGATCGCACGCTGCAAGGTGAGATGCCGTTTGATTCAGATCGCAAGATGATGACGGTTTTCTATCATGGCATGGACAGCGACTTGTTGGCTCTAACCAAAGGTGCACCGGATATTATTTTATCCCGCTGTGTCGCCGAAATGACCCCGGATGGGGAAGTGCCTCTAACCGATGCCCGTAGGGAAGAAATTTTAACTCAGAACACAGGATTCGCCCGCCAAGCTCTGCGGGTGTTGGCCTTTGCCTACTCGCATCATGACACAGCAGATGTTGATGCCGCTGAACAGAATATGGTGTTCGTAGGATTGATGGGCATGATTGATCCGCCTCGTCCGGAAGTCAGAGACTCTATTGCCCTCTGTCATCGGGCGGGTATCCGTACAGTTATGATTACGGGCGACCACAAGGATACGGCAGGCGCGATTGCAGCCGACTTAGGTATGCTTGAGGAAGGCGATGGCGTCATGAGCGGCGTCGAACTTGATGCCTTGAGTGATGAAGAATTAAGGGAAGTTGTAGAACATACCGTTGTCTATGCTCGAGTTTCGCCGGAGCATAAAGTTCGTATTGTTGCGGCACTGAGAGCAAATGGTCATATTGTTTCTATGACCGGCGATGGTGTTAATGATGCACCCGCCCTTAAACAGGCAGATATTGGTGTGGCAATGGGCATCACTGGGACCGAAGTTGCCAAGAATACGGCAGAGATGATTCTCACCGATGACAACTATACAACTATTGTGCGGGCGGTGGCCGAAGGACGTGTCATTTACAGCAACATTCGGAAATTTATTTCCTTCCTACTGTCGTGTAACATCGGTGAGATTTTAGTTATTTTCATTACATCTCTAATCCTAGGTCCTTCATTTATCCCGCTGACGCCGATTCAATTGTTGTGGTTGAATCTTGTTACAGATAGTTTACCTGCTCTCGCTTTGGGACAAGAGAAAGCAGAACGGGATATAATGGATCGCAAGCCGAGGAAGCGGTCGGAAAAAATTATTAATAAAGAAATGGGTCTCCAGATGCTCGTCCAGGCGATCGCTATTTTTGGTGCGGTCTTTGCAGCCTTCCAAATAGGTATCAACCGCTATCCGAATTTAGCTGGAACTGGACCTTCCAATGGGGCTCGCACCTATGCATTTGTCGCCTTGATTTGTGCCGAATTATTCCGTGCTTATAGCAGTCGATCTGAACACTATTCGGTATTTAGCATTGGGCTGTTTTCCAATCGATTTATGATTAGAGCGACGCTGATCTCATTGGCGATGTTGTTAGTTGTCCTCTATGTTCCATTTCTCGAACCGATCTTTGATACAGTTTTCCTAGGGATTGCTGACTGGGGTATCTTATTACTCTTAGCATTAATCCCCTTCGCCGCCGGTGAAGTGTTTAAATTGATTTATCATCGCAAAACGAGACGAAAACACGCAGACAGTGTATAATATTTAGATTGATCAGATAAATAAATATTTTTGTGTAACACTGCATTTCATGATAAAATGCAGCTTGCGCATTATAATTGATTCGGATTTGCCGAGGAGGTATACATGATAGTTGTTAGCACCATTTTAGCAGTGGTTGATATTTTAATTTGTATTGCGATCATTGCTTTGGTCGTTGTGCAAGAGGGTCACGATCGCGGTTTGGGAGCATTAGGTGGCTCCACGATGGATACATTTTTTAGCAAACACAGTGGTCGGTCGAAAGAAGAGAAACAGAAAAAATTAACACTAATTTTAACGATCGCATTTGTCATCGTCACGGTCGTACTTTATGCTTTAATTTCAAAAATATAAGCAATCATTAGCTAAGATTAGTGTTCGTGCGAACTATAATTTGCCCGTTTGGAGGTTCCTGTTATGCGTCAATGTCCATATTGCAACAGTGAATTACCCGAACGGGCAAAATTTTGCATGGAATGTGGTAAAAAACTGTCGGAGGGTGACCACTCAAGGGATCATCGCGACAACGCACCAGCCGATCAGCCCGCAGGTACTTCGGATCATCAAAGGGAATTATCTGAAACAGAATCAGCGAAATCGAGTCAAGCTGAAAAGACCAGCAGAGACTATGCGGTTCGACCCATTCAATTATTTCAGCCGATCCGAGATATCCAGCGTAAAGATTTTGCGAAGACGTCTGCAGATTCCCATCCCTCCATGCCAGATGCTAATGGTAATAAAAGGATAAATCGAACATCCAGTCAGGAAACTAAAATTCGGCGTCCAGAGGGATTGGACTTTACACCTTCACCCCAGATTTCTTCGCGTAGAGTTTCTGATCCCAATACTGCTTCTGCTCGTGTTCGTCCCATATCGCACGAAGGGGATGAGAATCTACGAGATTCACCTACTCAAGCATCATATAAGTCTTCTACCAATCAGCAGGCAACATCGAAAAGTAGTACGTCGGCGGAACGTCCAACCCAGACAAACGTTCCAGGCAAGCAGACAAATAAGGCTCTTATTCCTACAAAAGAAGGTAAAAAGACCCAAACAACATCTCACAGAGATCTGTCGGCCGGCGCTTACGAAAATCAAGATGGTCCCAAATCTGTTGCCAAGCGTCGCGGTGCGGTGATTACGGCAATAGTTATTATCTTAGTTTTTGTTCTATTCATGACTGGAATTATCATGTCGGTAGTAAATCAGAATTTAGAGAGCAATCCCTACGTCCTGTTTCGCGATGATTTATCTGTGAATGTCGTCGATGTACGAGATGGTCGGGTGATCCAATTGACCGAAATGAGCGGCCATCATGTCGCACCGGAGTGGTTTTTTCAATCTGTCGGTACAGGCGACATACTTTTCTTTGGCAGTGGTCAAGATACGGCTGACTATCAACTTAATCAAATCAGTCTGCCCGATCTTTTTGGTGGTTCTGCGAGCGTTAAAGTAGTTGCCCAACATGTATCAGGACCTTTTCAGGCAACCCGCGACGGCAGGGCGATTTTTAAAACGCCAACTAATGTAGTAAAAATTTTTGCTGAAGGCATTGTTAGAGAAATTTCGGGACAAGTAGAGTCCTTTATACTCAATTATGACGAAACGGCGTTAGCCGTCAAATTAGAAGATCAAACCGTCCTGTCTTATCGCTTATCGCCAGAGCATGAACAGATTGTGCGTTTTCCCGAAGCTACTGAAAACATGCTGTGGCTGAGCGAGGACGGTCGCATCCTCTATACATCTACAGATAAGAAGATTTATTACAAAGAGGAAGGCGCCAGTCGCGCTTTGACGAATCAATATGATCAATTAACGGGCGTTTCGGCAACTGGAACGTTCTATTTCACCGTTGCCAGTGAAACAGAGATACCATTGCTAGATACAATGACGGATCGATTCAAAGTAGAAGATGAGCTTCTGCAACCGCCGACGACCACGACAACTACTACTGTACCAACTACGACGGTGCTAAGTGAGGATTTGAATCAAGAATCCATTGAGACCGCTGAAGGCGATGATTCTGATCAAGAAATATCCGGTTTAATAGAAGACCAGGAGGAGTTAACTGAGGCAAGTAGTGGTGTAACTTTTGTTGAAGAACTTGAACCTCGTTCTGGCAATCCCTACTTGCATGATCCTGATAGCAAATCCCCCGATAGAAACACCACATCTTCAAGTCGACAACTAACAAGTGCATTGACAACTCCATCGTCTGCTTCAACGTCAGTGAACGAGCGATCTCAGTTCACTGACGACCTGATCAATTCAAACCAGACAGAGACCACAACATCTAGGCTGACGGCTGCACAAAGTGCCGAGTTGAGAGAAGAGTTAAACCGCTATTTAGAAAAATTGAGCCGCGATGAACTGCGAGAAGAGTTGGCAACTCAAACTATTACATTGAGACAAAATCAATTGTGGTATTTTGACGGTACAAACGCAAAAATGATCGATGCCGGTGTAGGTGATATACTATTTGAATCTAATGATGCTCACGCCATCATTTACGATGTGTCAGGATCAATAGGTGAGAAGAATAGCGACCTTTCTGAGATAGAAGATGTCGATGAATATATCAAAAATATAGAAGCAGATACAGAGAGAGGCTATTGTCTGGCTTTCCATGGTATTTCCTCTCAATTGGCGCCAGCCAGTCAGATTTCAGATGTCTATTTTTCACCAGATAATGAATTTGTTACTTATATTTCTGGAGAGGACTCCCACCTGACTAATACTTTCATGGAGGGAAATGTGGTCTTTGATACCGTTATTATGGATAGTCACGTGGATCACTGTGATTATTCGCATACCAATAATCGACTTTTATATTATAAGAAAAATGAAGACGGCGAACTCGACTTGTATGAAAATGGTCAATTGTTGATTAGCAAAGCTGTCACTTCATGGGCCGCCGATGAAGACACGTTTGTCATGGTCAAAAGTTCATATGCCTCATCAGAAGTTAATTTACTGCGGCTAGATTCTGACGGAAAATCTTATTTGCTAGGTGAAAATGTTGTTGATTTAACCCCGACGTCTGGCAAGGCCGGAGTTTTTGTTGAGCGTATTCCAGGTGAGCAGCTCTATCGTCTTGTCTATACAACCAAGCAAGAACGAACTGAAGTTTTGATTGAATCTTCTGGGGTTCTCGATATTGTTCATCCCCTTTTTCACAAGGAAGAAGTGCAAGGTACTGGTTTTATTGCACCTGAAATCCGCAAAGATTGGATCACTAAAGAATAATCAACTGGGCAAATAGGAAATCCATTCCCAATCTTGTCGTAAATGTCGATAGTTGTATTTAATTGTTGAAGTTTATATGTCCGCAAATTCTTAAATTCGCTTTACACTCTATTCACTGAGGTGTGTCGAGATGTCAATTTATTTGTTTGAAAATAAATAGATATGACAATGGTAAAAGGAGAAGCGGATGTGTTTTTTCTTGGAGTTTTATTTATTTATATTGGTGGAATTGGGCTCGGTATATTGATTACTTTTCACGATCTTTTGGATCACTTGCGCAGTCTAAGTAGAAGAATCAAGAGTTTTTTTATAACACTTATAGCGACGAGAATCGTATGTTTTAAAAGAATATTGCGCGATCTCGAACTGCCTTTTAGCCAAATAAAATGAAATGGAGGCAAAACCATGGGAATGGAAGCCACTTTTTTTGGCAGATTAGGGATTGTTGAAATAAGGCAAACTGGGAAATTAATACTAGATTTGCCATTAAATCTAGCATTCTTTCCGGCTGGGGCGCGCTGGGTGAATAAGCAGGGGCTACAGTTCGGTTTTTTGTCTGTCCAGAGTGAAGTGCGGCTGACAAAGAGACGACTCATTTATGACATTTCTTCGTGCTGTTCACTTATGGAATTTTGCAGCGCAAAAAGCAAAAATGAAACGTTCGTCGAGGGAATGAGACAGCGCATAAATAATATGATTCAACTTGTCAAAGATAACGGTTATATCGATTTCAGTTGTATTTTATGCGGAGAAGATTATATTTTTATAGATGGTGATCTCGAATTACCAAGGTTCATCTATGTGCCGATTAAACTTTCCAAGCAGACACCGGCTCGCCCCCCTGACAATGATTCATTAAGTCGGTCAGCACATTTGACAGAACAAACTGTATTGTTAAATCAGTTTGAAACACGTGTAAGTTTGCAGCCACAAAATTTTTTCGGACCTCAATTGATACCGACAGAGTGGCCCTATTTAATTGGTAAAGCAAGTTCCTGCGATGGTTTTATAGCAGGTAACCCTACCATTAGTCGGAATCACTGTTTGATAGATCATGTGGAGGGGATGTATCAAATAAAAGATTTGCACAGTTTAAATGGCACGTATCTAAACGATAAAAAACTGACAGTTGACACCTTTTATCCACTTATGGATGGTGATGAGATTCGTCTGTCTGATTATATATACAGACTGAGGATCAGTGACCCTATGTGTCAGACCTAATTATTTGCAGAATTGACTTAGCGCATACAATGGAATGTGAAGTGCAATTGATTATTTATTTGGCTGAGTTGATGTTTTGCTTCTAATTCCAATACTTTAATAACTTTTATTTAAAACGTTCTCTTATTCTTTTTTCTAGGTCACTGGGTTCATTTAACCAAAAAAATGTTCCGCTGGTAGCCAATTTAGAATGATCCATCTGAGTCCAACCGACAATTGCGCAGTCACAGTTGGCATTATTGGCTGCAGCGACATCCATTGTATTGTCTCCGATATAAAGTACATTTTTTTGTTCAATAACATGACCAATGGCATCCGAAGCCGCATCTACGGCGTTTAAGATTGAGCGAGCGTCAGGTTTGTGATACTTGGTATCCTCCGCCGTTTGAATAACTTGGAAAAATGGTGTTAATTCAAATTGATCGACAGAAACCATAGTTGCTGCACGTCTTTTGGCTGTCATTATTCCCATTGGTACTGTCAATTCTTGAATGTAATTGAGAATTGGCCATACCCGGATAAAAATACCGACATGTGTTTCCAGATGATTGTTAGTATAGTCCCGAAAGATGTCTAAAAATTCAGCTTGTTTTTCGGCGGGCATTTGGTCTTTAATGTAAGTGGCTAAAGGTATGCCGATGCTTTCTTTAATAGTTTCTCTACTGGGAATAGGCATATCTAGCACTTTATATGTGTGTTCAAAGCAACTAATAATAAGGGGAATTGTATTGATCAGTGTGCCGTCCAAATCGAACAAAATTAGTTCATACATAAATTTACCTCTTTAAAGATAATGTTAATCTGAAATACCAGTATAACATTTCACAAAGATGTTGAGTTTAGAAACTCCAACACCAGTGGTTAACGGTTTGCTTTCAATTTGATGACATTATTGCACATATTAAATTTTTCAGTTATATTTACTTTGTCGAATTGTATCTTGAATGACATTCAAGGTTACCTTAGTAGGAGGAAACCCATTTTGGACGATGGTGGTTGTTTAAGCACGATCATACTTTCAACAATAAATAGCGGCGCACAGACCAATGGTTCAATTGGAATGAATCCCCTGTGGGTTGATATAGTTATTATTTTGCTATTTATTTTTATCAATGGCTTCTTTGCCGGAACAGAGATGGCGATTATTAATTTGAGTGACAGTCGCATTCAGAAGGAAGCGGAAGAAGGCAACAAAGTCGCTAATAAACTTTTGTATTTCATTGAGAATAAAGGAAATTTTCTTGCGACAATACAATTGGGCGTGACATTGGCAGGATTTCTCTCGTCTGCGTTTGCTGGTGATAAGTTAGCTGGCAGGCTAAGTGCTGTTATTGATCCTCTAGGGACGAAGCCCTATGTTCAGAACTTGAGTTTGATTTTGATCACAGTTTTGATTGCATTTATTTCGTTGGTGTTTGGCGAACTTGTACCAAAACAGATTGCCATTTCATACCCTGAGCAATTCTCACGCTATGTTGTGGGAATCACACGGTTTTTTGATGTTATCTTCCGACCCTTTACAAAATTTCTAAACTTTGTTACGCGGTTAGTTTTAAAATTATTCCGCATTGATCCTAATGCCACGACACAAGCTGTTTCTGAAGAAGAAATAAGAATGTTGCTTATGGAAGGACGGGACAGCGGTAGTATACATGCCAATGAGTCATTGATGATTGAGAATATCTTTGAATTTGATGACAAAGAAGTTTCCGAGATTATGACTCACAGAACCAATGTTTGCGCCTTAAATGTTGATTCTGAATATGAAGAAGTAGTGGATACTGCGATTAACGAACGCTATTCACGAATCCCTGTTTATGAAGAAAATATTGATAATATTGTCGGGGTTTTTCATATTAAGGATTTGCTATTATATTCAGCTGGTGGGCATGAAGAGGCATTTAATTTAAGAAGTCTATTGCGACCACCTTACTTAACACCAGAGACAAAACATGTCGATGAATTGTTCCGCGAAATGCAGAATGCCAACATCGCTTTGGCTGTTGTTATAGATGAGTACGGGGGCACTTCAGGTATTGTTACAATAGAAGACTTATTAGAAGAAATTGTCGGCAATATACAAGATGAATACGATGACGAACAGCGTGAAGTCATTCGAGTTGCTGACAACGTTTATATGGTCGAAGGTCTAACATCTCTCGATGACTTATCTAGACATATTCCTGAATTTAAACTGGATGAAGAGGATGAGCAGGGGGACTACGACACGATTGCCGGACTTGTCCTAGATATTTTAGGTCGCATTCCTGAGGAGTTTGAACATCCCATGGCGGCATATAAGAATTTTTTATTTCAAGTTATGGCCATGGATGACAATCGAATCGCCCGCTTGAAAATGACCATTCTGCCTGTCGATGTTAATGAGGGGGATGAAAGGAGTAAAGAAAGGGATAAAGATCGGGATCGTTAGTGCAGCTGTAATCTTCAAGACATTAAAGATTGGCTAGAATTAGCATTGGCTTTACAAGATCTAATGACACGTTTATACTAATAATTACAATGTTTCGGGGCAAGGTGAAATTCCTTACCGGCGGTACAGCCCGCGACGGCCTAAAGGCCCAGATCCGGTTAGATTCCGGAGCCGACAGTATAGTCTGGATGGGAGAAACGACCATACGTGTCAGTTTGGCATAATTATGATTTATTTAACCCCGAAATTTATTCGGGGTTTTTTTATTGGAAATACTCGAAAAGAATGTTTTAAAAAAGTTGGAGTATGTATGAATCAAGAAGTCATCGATCAACAATATATGGAACGAGCCATAGCATTGGCTGAGCGAGGAAGAGGCTACACAAGTCCCAATCCCTTAGTTGGTTGTGTTGTCGTCAAAGACGGCAAGATTATCGGTGAAGGATGGCATAAACGCTATGGTGAATATCACGCCGAAAGGCATGCCCTGTCGGATTTAACCCCTGAAGCAACAACTGGAGCGACTATTTATGTCACTTTAGAGCCTTGTTGCCACCATGGCAAACAGCCGCCCTGTGTAGATCTCGTCATTGCCCA
>JAAYOA010000081.1 GCA_012520525.1 Clostridiaceae bacterium
CAATCGTTAAAAAACGTTATGACTTTGGATTTGTCATTTCTTTTTTATATTTGACAACGGCACCTGTGTTTGAGTTGGGGTCCTTATCCATTAATTCTTCATATTTATTGACTGCATTGCTAGCAATTTTATTTGTCGCAGAACTGATTTTAAAAAGACAACGCCTGCCGTGGCATGCCCCTATATATGGGTTTGCATTTATCATGCTTATCGTTGTCGTTGCTTACACAATCGGCTATTTGCAACATGGAACGGCGAGTTATAAGTCGTTTGCGATGGCCATATTTGGTGAAATCAACGTTATTGTATTGGTGTTCTTATTAACTTTGCTTTTGTTAAATCTTGACAGAGATCGCTTAAAAAGAACGTTTGGGTCAGCAATAGGAATATTTTTGATTATTAATATCGGTCTTGTTATCTATCAGAAGGTGAATTTTGTAGGTGCGTATCGGTTTATGGACGAATTTTATGTGTCCAATCATCGTTTTAAACCTTTATTTATGATGTGGCGGGCCGATGGCTTCGATCGTGTCATGGGTTCCTTTTTCTCTCCCGTGCTCTTCGGAGCCACATTGTTGTTGATCGTTGCAGTGTTGTTGAGTTATGTGGTCACACATAAATTTTCCAAAATAACTGTCCTGGCAACGGTTGGTATTATGACTTCTTCTGTTATCGGTATCTTGTCATTTTCAAAGACTTTTATGCTGGGCGTACCACTGATATTTTTAGTTGCAGTTGTGATTCTTTTGTTTAACCGCCGAGAGCGCTCTGTTCGATTGGGACGTCTAGGTATTCTTTTTTTATTGACTGTAGCTGTCTATGGATTTGTATATATAGCTTTGCCCGAGCATATGGTGAATGTTAAAAATTATTATTATGGATTTTTGTTGAAGCCTTTTGGTTCACTTTCTAGCCGTTATGAAGGAATATCTGAATCCACTGTTAATAATATTGCCAAGGAAGAAGTAACATCTGGGCATGAAGGCATCGCAACTGATGCTTTTGGAATTTTCAAAATGCATCGATTTTTTGGAGTTGGTCCTGTCCCGATCAGAGGCGAGTTTCTGGGTGACAGTCAATTCATTGTGACGCTCCATAATGGTGGTCTGGTAGCTGCGGGAGCATATTTTATTTTTTATTTCTATCTTTTTGTTCAAGCGTTCAAAGCACAGGACCTTATGAGAATTCTTGTTATTGCGGTGTTGGCCATGGGATCCTTTGCGTCGACAATGCTTACTTTGCCATCAACACTGCCCTTTATTGCTCTGCTGATCTATCTTAGCAGTCCGCGTTGTCCTATTTTTAGTGAATTTAATAGACGATTAGAGATGAGTCAGAAGAAAGATATGGATGACAATCTTCATATGACTACTGATCAAACGTTCAATGAATGAACTGTGTTAAAATATAGCCAAATTCAGCGGTGACAGCTGTACAAACTGTGTGGCTATCCCGAGTAGCGAAAGGACTGTGTGTATGAAAATCGCAGTGGCCGGAACCGGCTATGTTGGCTTAGTAACTGGTGTTTGTTTGGCCTCAAAAGGTCACCATGTTACTTGCGTCGATGTGAATGAAGAAAAAATTGAGTTGCTGAAGCAGGGCAAGTCGCCTATTTACGAAGCAGATCTTGAAGAATTGATGGCTGCCCACAAGGAGCGGCTTATTTATACAACTGATTATAAAGAAGCTTACAGTGATGCTGAGGTCATTTTTATCGGTGTCGGCACACCAGAAAAAAGTGACGGTTCAGCCAATTTGAACTATGTTTACGCCGTTGCCAAAGAAATTGCATATGCAGTTCAGCGCGACTGCGTCGTGGCGGTAAAATCCACTGTTCCGATTGGCACCAATGACAAAGTGGAATCATTGATTCGGGGACACTTGCGTCAGCCTGTCTTGATTGATGTGGTATCTAATCCAGAATTTCTTGCCCAAGGTAGTGCTGTTAGGGATACGCTTCAAGCTTCACGCATTGTTATCGGTGCGGATAGTGGACGGGCGTTGGAGATTATGAAAGCAGTTTATAAAGATTTTGAAGCGCCTATAGTGACTGCAGACCGCAATAGTGCTGAAATGATAAAATATGCCAGCAATGATTTTTTAGCTGTAAAAATATCATATGTCAATGAAATAGCGAATCTCTGTGAAATCGTCGGTGCAGACATAAAAAAAGTAACTGAGGGCATGGGTCTTGATCCGCGAATCGGCAATCGTTTTTTAAATGCAGGTATAGGATACGGCGGCAGTTGTTTTCCCAAAGACACTCGGGCTCTTCACTGGTTGGCTAATATGAATGACTATGAACTCAAAATTGTCAAAGCAGCAATTGAAGTCAACGAACAGCAGAAGCTGAAGCTGGTCAAACAACTGCGCCGCAACATTGATACCTTGGCAGGTCGGACCATCGCTGTACTGGGGTTAACATTTAAACCTGGAACAGACGACTTGAGAGAGGCGCCTTCCCTAGTCAATATACCTCTTTTGTTGGAAGATGGTGCAGTCATTCATGCCTATGATCCTGTCAGCTGTCAGGCATTCGCCGACTATTTAGAAAAATATCAGATCCCCGGCAGGGAAACCATCGTCTATTGTCAAACACCAAAAGCAGCTTTGACTGATGCCGATGCCTGTCTTATCTTGACGGAATGGCCACAAATAAAGTCTTTAACTGGTCAGGATTATATAAAATCGATGCGCACACCATTAGTATTTGATGGACGTAATTGTTATGATCCTGTCCAATTTAGAAATGCAGGCATTGCCTATTACCCAATTGGGTATGGTCTCTGATTTGAAATTCTATACTTATGGAATTAGTCGACAGCGGGATTATATTTAACAACGTGCGAAGTTTATGAAGAAAAGTAACTGAGATGAGAGAAAGGGATTACCATGAAACCATATGATTATTTAATTGTCGGCGCTGGTCTCTTCGGCAGTGTATTCGCCCACCAAGCAGGTCTTCACGGTAAGACGTGTTTAGTCGTTGAAAAGCGTAACCATATTGCGGGTAATGCCCATACCAAAGTTGAAGACGACATTTGTGTTCATGTTTACGGTCCTCATATTTTCCATACTAATAATCGTGGTGTGTGGAACTATGTTACCCGCCTTGCTGATTTCAATCACTTTATCAATTCACCAATCGCAAATTATAAGGGTGAGATTTATAACTTGCCGTTTAATATGAATACATTTTGTAGAATGTGGGATGTAGCTACACCCGCTGAAGTCGAAGCTATTATTCAAAAACAATGTGCAGAGATCACCGGTGAACCGCAAAACTTAGAAGAACAAGCCATTAAATTAGTCGGTCGGGACGTCTATGAAAAAATTGTCAAAGGGTATACCGAAAAGCAGTGGGGTACAGACTGCAAAAATTTACCAGCTTTTATTATTCGCCGTCTGCCAGTACGCTTTACATTTGATAATAATTATTTTAATGATCCCTACCAAGGCATTCCTATAAAAGGATACGATCACTTGGTGGAGCAAATGTTGATTGATGCAGAGGTCCGTTTAAACTGTGATTTTTTTGAACACAGAGAGGAATTAGAAGCCCTCGCTGAACAAATTGTTTATACGGGTCCCATTGATCGTTATTTCGATTACAGGTTCGGTCCACTGCGCTGGCGGACGTTGCATTTTGAAAACGAAAAGCTAGATATATCTAATTATCAAGGCGTTGCCGTTGTCAATTATACCGACAGAGAAACACCGTTTACGCGCATCATTGAACACAAGCATTTCAATTTTGGTAATCAACCGACGACGATCATAACCCGTGAATATGCCCGAGAGTGGGAGGATGGAGACGAACCATATTACCCTGTGAACGATGCACATAACCAAGAGATTTATCGCCGTTACCAGGATCTGGCGGACAACGAATCTGGAGTCATATTTGGTGGACGCCTCGCAGAATATCGCTATTACAACATGGATCAAGTCATTGAACAAGCACTGCGTCGAGCGACTTCTGAGTTGGTTAGCTATGATATTAGCTGATTAATGTTAAATATTACAAAATATTTCGTTAGTTAAATTTTTGACTCAATCAATAGAGGAAGACGAAGACATTTTTGTGATAATATAATGCTATCTAAAAATTCACATTTGAAAGTGAGCTAGGTCATTGCAACCCCCAAATTTTAATAAATCAGATCTATTTTTAAGGCGAGCCTTTTTAATGGCTTGTGATTTTATATTTGTTTTATTGGCATTTTGGTTTGTCAATTTTTCGCTGCGCGGATTGCCGGGTGGTGTGAAAGCACTGACTTTGCCTCTAATATTCTTACTGACTATTATTAATATTATTATTTATTGGATTGGCGGACTTTACAATACATTGTGGGCATTTACCGGAACAAGGGAAGTTTTGCAAATCGGTTTTGTTACACTTATTGCCAGTGGTGTAGATTTGGCTATCGGTCTGTTGATCCAAAATAGATTGCGTTACGTCCAGTATATTTTTGTCTGGATAACATTATTTATGTTTGCCTTGGCTCTTCGGATGTCATACCGCTTGCTTCGGTTTGTCAGGGATTGGCTATCGGCTAGATCGAGAAGAGCCCATCGAAGGGTACTCATAATAGGTGCTGATGACTATGGTTCGATGCTTGTCAGTCAGATGCAAGATGGCAGGCTTCCGTTAGGGACTCCCGTGGTTATTCTTGATGACAATCGATTAAAATGGGGGAAACGCGTACACGGAGTGAAGGTTTACGGTGGTATAGATAAGCTTGGGAAAGTCGTCCGCATTTATAGTATCGACGAAGTTGTCGTTGCTTCACCAAATATATTAAATGATCAGATAAAATCCATATACGATGTTGCTGCCAGCTGTGGCTGTGATGTCAGAGTATCACAGGGGTTAGAGGATAGCTTGAAGATGGATATAACAAGTCCTGTAAAACTAAGAGAAATTGATTTGAATGATCTCGTCGGTCGCAAAGAAGTGCAGCTGGATATAGATGAGATTCGTGATTATATTGAACATCGCACAGTCTTAATTACCGGTGCCGGAGGGTCGATTGGTTCGGAGATTGCTCGCCAGGTGGCCCTTTATGACCCTGAATGTATCATTCTGTTCGATTGGTATGAGAATCTTGTGTTTGAGCTATTTAATGATCTCAAACTTGTATTTGATAAAGGCATTAAATTTTGCGTAGAAATTGGCTCTATACAAGATAAAGTTTGTTTAGAACGATTGTTTATAGCGTATAATCCCTCGGTGGTCTTTCATGCAGCAGCTCATAAGCACGTACCGCTTATGGAGAATAATCCAGCGGAAGCAATCAAGAATAATGTATTTGGAACGTATAACGTTGCATCTTTGAGTCATCATTACGGTGTAGAGCGTTTTGTCATGATTTCTACCGATAAATCGGTCAATCCAACAAACGTGATGGGTGCGACGAAGTATCTTGCCGAACGGATCATCCAATCACTGTCTCAGCAATCCCAGACTCATTTTGCATGCGTTCGGTTTGGCAACGTCTTGGGTTCGGCGGGAAGTGTTATTCC
>JAAYOA010000007.1 GCA_012520525.1 Clostridiaceae bacterium
TCGGTTCTCAGTGCGTCTATGTGACGTCATAAGTTGAAGATAATCTACAACAATTAATCCACACTTATCTTCCATCTTCAGCTGACGACATTTGGAAAGCATCTCCATTGGTGTATTGTTAGTGCGATCATCGATATGAACTTGAGCACCATAAAGTATAGGCACCGCTTCACCGATACGTTCCCAATCTTTTGCTTCAATTTTTCCTAATTTTAATTTTTTAGAATCGATCTGTGTCTGGGCAGATAACATACGATTGATGATTTCTTCTTTGGACATCTCCAAGCTGAAAATCACCACTGGGACGCGATAGAGGGTTGACGCCTTCTGAGCAATATTAAGGGCAAGAGCGGATTTACCCATACCTGGACGAGCAGCAAGAACGTTTAAAGTTCCGCCCCGCAGACCACCTGTTAAGATATTATCCAGAGAGGGATAACCCGTGCGCACTGTTTTGGCAATTTTCTTACCTTTTGCTAAAGCAGCCAAATCATTGATCGCCCGGCTAAGAATTTCCCGAATCGATTCGAGACCCGAGACGGTCTCACTCGCCCGAATCTCATATATTTTTCTAGATGCCAAGTCAATTAGTGCATGGGCACTCTCAGCATCTGTATATACGAGACGCTTAATTTCGTCCAACGTCTGCAATAGTTGACGCAGCAAAAAATTTTCCTGGACAACATTAGCATAGTGCAAGGCGTTACTAATCAAAGGAGCAGCGTCCGGCAGTGACATAATATATGTACTGCCGCCACAGGCATCCAATTGACCATGACTTTCTAATTCCGCACTAACTGTCAATGTATCGACAGCTTTGCCAGACATTGACAGATTCAATATCGCATCATAAATCGTGCGATGAGTAGGCTGGTAAAATGCCTCTGTGCGAAGTAAAGCTGTGATCTGATTCAAAATTTCATAATCAGACATACAACAGCCCAACACCGATTTTTCTGCATCGATGTTGTTGGGAGGTACACGGGTATCGAATCGTTCACTCATCTAATCACTCGTCTATTCAGGAACAACAGAAACGGTTATATCTACGCTGACATCGCGATGAAGACGCAATTTTGCTTTGGTACTCCCTACATTTCGTAAAGTTTCCTCAAGCGTGATATTGCGTTTGTCAACTTTATAACCCGCTTCGGCCAATACGGCTTCCACATCTATAGCAGTTAATGTGCCATAGAGACGATTATTTTCACCTACTTTTTTCTTCAACTCAAATGTCTGACCGTCCAATGTTTCGGCAAGCGCCTTAGCTTCAGCCAAAGCTTGTGCTTCTTTTGCGGCGGCAGCTTTTTTTCGTGTTTTAATATCATTCAAATTTGCTTTATTTGCTTCGACAGCTAAATTCTTTTTAAATAAAAAATTACGGGCATAACCAGGGGCTACATTGACGACTTCGTCTTCTTTGCCTAACCCTTTTACATCCTCTAATAAAATAACTTTCATATGAAACCTCCGACATAAATAGAATACATGCAATTATACCACAGGCTAATCACCAAAGGATAAAAATGCACCCGACAGAAAACTCTATCGAGTGCATTTTAGATGTATTTATACATTATATACTAAGCTGATTATATTAATTTTCAGCGTAGGGCATCATAGCCAAATGGCGTGCACGCTTAATCGCCACTGTTAATTCGCGCTGATGTTTAGCACAAGTGCCACTCATGCGCTTCGGCAGAATCTTGCCCTGCTCAGAAACAAAGCGTTTTAGGCGATTGACGTCTTTATAGTCGATGTGATCAACTTTATCAACACAAAAAGCACATACTTTACGACGCCCTCTCGAACGGTTAAAGTTGCCGCGTCTATTGTCAGCCATGCTAACTCCTTTCCGACAAAATCAACATCTGATAAAGAACAGATGCTAGTCTAATTTAAAGATTAAATGGTAACGACGTATCATCATCCGGTGTTGGGAAAAAGTCATCTTGATCGAGGTTATCTTCGGTAGACTGTACTTCCCGATTACCTCCACCACGGTCAAATCCATCTGTGGAACGATCAAAGCTACCGCCTCGCGAAAAACCATCGCCAAACTGTCCGCCGCTTTTCTGGTTTGAACTATAATTGCCGCCATAGCTGCCACCATAGTTTTGACCTTGATTACCGGAACTCTTCTTGCTATCAGCAAAATAGATTTCTTCTGCAACGACTTCCGTTGTATAACGGCGATTGCCTTCTTGATCCTCCCAAGATCTCGGTTGGATACTACCCAACAGTGCCATGCGCTGACCTTGTGAAAAGTACTGAGCGCAGAATTCAGCAGTCTTACTCCACGCAACACACGGGATAAAGTCTGTTTGTCGTTCGCCGTATTGATTTTTAAAGCGACGATCAATAGCTAACGTAAAACTGCATACCGACGTACCATTTTGCGTTGTGCGTAATTCAGGATCTCGGACTAAACGTCCCAATAATATAGCTCGATTCATAAAACTGACTCACCCTTCTATGTGACATTAGTCTTCTTTGCGAATGATGAGAAAGCGCAGAATACCGTCTAAAATTCGCAGTATGCGTTCGATCTCTCTTGGACCATCAGTCTCAGCTGTGAAATTCACTAAATAATAGTGACCTTCTTTAAGATCTTGAATTTCGTATGCGAGACGACGATTGCCCCAATCATCAACACTGACAACGGTTCCATTTGCTTCAACTAAATTGTTGATTCTGTCATTCAGAGCAGCTTGCTCTTCCTCACCGATTGTCGGGTTAAGAATATAAACTAATTCATACTCTCTTGCCATGATTTCACCTCCTCCCGGACAAATGGCTCCGCATTCTAACGGAGCGAGGACTATAATTCTAAAAAACAAATCAGACTGGTCAATCAAAGCTACAAAAAAATGATTGCCACAATCTAAGACTTATAAAGATTAACCCTCTCCGCTGTGATTGTCAAATAAAGATTTCAACCAGAATGCAACACCTATAAGCAAATCAACAGAAATAAATTATTATTGAATACTGACTACTTTGCTCTTTTTATGAATGAATTGTGTTTTCCCATTTTTAAATTGTTATGAAAAAAGTATTCTTATTTGAGCAGAATACACAATTTTTAACATTAATTAGCAAAATATTTTAATCATTTTGAACTATAAATTGAATTTTTTCATTATTTTTAGCAATATTAACATTAATTCTTGATTTGATAACCTACTTATTTACAATAACCATTTTAAAATATGTTACTATTAATTTATAAATTTCAAACATGTCGTCGAACAATTTTATGAACAGAATTGTAAAATTCGACAACAATTATTTAGGAGGTATTCATAATGTTTGATTTTAAAGACCAGGTTGTTGCTCTTACAGGTGCATCCAGCGGACTGGGTGTTCAAATGGCACGTGGCTTTGCTGAACAAGGCGCTACAGTCATTCTGATGGCTCGTCGTGTCGAAAGATTGGAAAGTCTTGAAAAAGAAATTAAAGACGCAGGCGGCGAAGCTCTCGCAATCGGATTAGATGTCACTGATGACGCTCAGATTGACGCTTCTATTGATAAAATCTTGGAAGCTTATGGCAAAGTTGATGTCCTGCTAAACGTAGCCGGTGGCAGCAAAGGTGGAGCAATCACTGAAATGACCAACGAAGCTTGGGATTTCACAATTGAATTAGACCTTACAAGTGTCTTTAAAATGACCCGTGCATATAGCCGCGTCATGAAAGAAGCCGGTTATGGACGTATCATTAACATTGCTTCAATGTATGGAATGATGGGCACCAACCAACAACAGACCGCTTATCATGCCTCCAAAGCTGGTGTTATTAATTTCACCCGCGCAGCTGCAGCCGAGTTGGCTCCTTACGGCGTAACAGTCAACTGTATCTGTCCTGGATTCTTTGCTACAGAATTGACCATTGAAACGTTAGAAACGGATGCCTTCCAACAGTATATGAATATTTCCGTTCCGATGGCTCGCTACGGTAAAGAAGGCGAATTGAACTCTGCCGCAATCTTCTTGGCAGCAAAAGAATCAGCTTATGTCACTGGCGTAATTCTGCCAATCGACGGTGGATGGTCATCATCTAAATAATTATTGAAATAATTTAATCAATAAATAAAGCTGAAAAGGAGGGAATCCCAATGTAATTTAACATGGTTTCCCTCCTTCTTATTTTAATGGAATGTTTTCATAATCCTAAATTGATAGTCTCACTAATCATTTCCAATATATTAAATGTCTATATTTAATATCAAATATGCTTTATTAATTCATCAATCATCTGGGCTAATTGATCTCTGCTGCGTCGATATATGTCCAAAGATCCCCCATACGGGTCTAGAACTTCGCCGTAATGAACGGTAAAGGTCATATCACCTGTGTTCCGGTCCTCTTTATTTGACTCTTCATCTAAATTCAGTTTTCCAGCCAAGAGCTGATTTAAATAATCAGCAAAAACAAATATTTTATCTTCCAAATCAGGGAATAGACTCAACAACATTTCACGGTGGAATCGGGTCATCGTTAAAACTAGATCTGCATCCATTAATAGTTCTGCATAAACTCGGTTAGCTGATTTTCCAGCAATATCTATACCCACTTCAGACATCGCCGCCACAGCTCCATCACTGACATAGTCGGTTTCAATGGCACTTATCCCTGCTGAGAGAATGTCATGTTCTCCTGATCGCCCAGCTTTGCGAAGTGCTTCTTTAAGCAGTGCTTCTGCCATTGGACTGCGACAAGTATTGCCAGTACAAACAAATAATATATTCATCTGAATCACTCCGTTCTATTAGACGTATCTCCTGAAGCCTTTAATAATCTATTCATGTAAGCAGTACCAATACCTTGATCCGGAAAGGTTTCTACAAAAATCCATTTCGCGCTGTGTTCATCTAAAAAACGAAGCCCAGCAAACAGCTCATGGGTCGCCTTCCTTATATCTGGAACCGGTCCATAACTGTACTGAATTAAGTTCGTCTCACCAGGTAACCTTGCTTTTACTTCATCAATGAACTCTTGATTGGCAAATATACCATAGAAATTGTCTTTTATATTTGACTCATTTATAAACTTTAAGATATTTGTTATACACTCAGACCGGTCATTACCTTCTATTATTTTAACAATTCCATCCGGTGCATAGTGACGATATTTCATACCCGGTGATTTTGGAACTTCATGATCTGCCACACTGTAACCACTACCGGAATGTAACAATCGAATCTGCCAATCTCTTTGGGGAAACTGTATGTGGTGATTTTCTAAACACCGGAGGATAGAAGATGCTGTAACACCGCCTGGACGCAAAATGAGAGGAGGTCCACTAGACAAGTCCAGAACCGTCGACTCCACACCAACTTGGCACGGACCACCATCTACGATAAAATTCACCTTGCCCTGTAAATCATGGACAACATGTTCAGCCAATGTGGGGCTAGGCTTGCCAGACAAGTTTGCCGACGGTGCTGCCACTGGAACATCAGCCAATATCAATAGTTGTCTAGTAACGGGATGGTTAGGCATCCTAATGCCAACTGTGTCCAACCCTGCTGTAACATTATCTGGTACAATATCGGACCGTGGTAAAACCAAAGTAAGCGGACCTGGCATAAGTTCTTCAACGAGTACCTCTGCTACTTCTGGAAAGGATTGAACCAACGGCTTTATTGCTTCTTTTGTCCCAACATGAACGATTAAAGGATTATCATTGGGGCGACCTTTTATTGAAAAAATTTCATCCACAGCTTCCGGACAGTTGATATTTGCTCCAAGACCGTATACCGTCTCTGTAGGAAAAGCGACAACCTCACCGTTGGCAAGAGCAGTTGCCGGAGCTGTCAATAATGTCTCCGTCAACTGATCCCTTTCTTCCTTTGAAATTTTATGTTCAACAAGTGGCTTTGCATTGATAACTTGCGTCTTTTTTATTCTATTCGTCACCGTTATAACCTGTTCCTAGTTGAGCAGCTCGATCAAATTCGATTAAAGGTTCGACCAATAGATCAAGTTCACCTGCCAATATATCTTCAAGTTTATACAATGTTAAATTAATGCGGTGATCTGTCACCCTGCTTTGATGATAATTGTATGTACGAATGCGTTCGCTGCGATCTCCTGTTCCCACTTGAGCTCGACGTTCTGCCGAGATCGCTTGATCTTGCTTTTCCTGTTCCATCTCGTAAAGTCGGGAGCGTAAAACACTCATTGCTCGATCTTTATTCTTGTGTTGAGAACGCTGATCTTGGCAAGTTACAACTAAGCCTGTGGGGAGATGGGTTATACGTATGGCAGAGGACGTTTTATTGACGTGCTGACCACCAGCACCCGAGGCACGATACGTGTCAATTTGCAAATCAGCTGGATTAATTTCTATATCAACATCATCAATTTCTGGCATTACAGCGACGGTACAAGTGGATGTATGAATTCTTCCGCCAGATTCAGTTACCGGTACCCGCTGCACACGATGGACACCCATCTCGTATTTTAAACGACTATAGGCACCTCTCCCTGAAATCATAAAGACGATCTCTTTGAGACCCCCTAGCTCTGTTTCAGAAATATCGACGACTTCAGTTTGATAACCACATATGTCAGCATATGATTCATACATACGATATAACTCCTGAGCAAAGAGGGCGGCTTCCTCGCCACCTGCTCCACTGCGGATCTCCATATAAACATTCTTATCGTCGTTAGGGTCTCCAGGAATCAGTAACAGTTTTAATTTTTCATCTGCTTTTTCATATTTTAGTTCGACAGCCTGTCGTTCTTCTCTCAGCAATTGACGCATTTCTGCATCCGAATGATCACTCTCATCGTACATCATCTGTAGCTCGTCTAACTCGTCTTGAAGTTCCGCAACCAACCTGATTTGGGTTACAATCGGCTCAAGTTCACTTTGTTCCTTCACCACTGAAACATAAAGAGATTGATTTCCATAGACATCGGGATTGGCAAGCTCCGCCATTAACTCTTCATAGCGTTTGAGAATTTGTTCGAATTGTGGATTCATGTATTCCCTCCGTCTGATGTTAAAACGTTTTTCGTCGCCTTTTCTAATGCACGTCTCGGCATCGTTACCTGATGCCCACAAGTATCACATTTAAGTCGAGCATCGGCACCAATCCTCAATATGGTCCATGTGCGTCCGCCACAGGGATGTTGTTTGCGCAATTCTAACCCCATCCCTTCTTTAAATGGAAAACGAGAAAATTTGTTAGACATAAACTCTATCCTCTATATCGTTAAATTCGCATTTAGAAATCTAATGTTTCTCCAATGATCTATTATATACTTATCCTTAATCCTATTTTATACTTAATCGTCTCGCTTTATTGCCTGTAAGACCCGATCTCTACCAGATAAATCTTGCTCGTCTGTAATATTTATAAATGCTCTATTTTTTTTAAACATCTCTAACAACTGAATCTTTTGATCATATCCATGTTCAAGGAGTAAATATCCACCTGGTTTTAAGTGTAGGGCACTTTCACTACATATACGCCGATAAATATTAAGTCCATCATTGCCACCATCCAAGGCGATACGAGGTTCATAGTCTTTAACCCCTTTTTCTAGAGTCTTAAGAATCTCACTTTGAATATAAGGAGGGTTAGCCAAGATCAAATCAAATCCTGAAAACATTTTGTCATTAGGGTTCACCTCATTCGGTAAGGCGGCAAACAAATCCCCCTGATATAGGTCGATTTCTTGGTCCGCGTCGTGAATAGAAATGTTTCGTTTAGCATACATCAATGCTTCAGACGATAAATCTGTTGCAATAATCCGAATGGGTCTTCCCCACAGTTTTCTCAGAGCTAAGCTTATACAGGCCGATCCTGTACATAATTCTAGAACATTTGGTATCCATAGAGTCGCCATTTTATCAGCTAGGAGCCGCAAAGCCTCTACCCCCTTAGAAACGAGCAACTCAGTATCTGGGCGCGGAATTAAAACACCTTTTCCTACAGCAATCTTGAGACCATAAAACCACGTATGACCTAGAATATATGCCATCGGTTCACCACAGCTATAGCGTAAGATGGAATCTTTAAACTTGGTTATAATATCTGGATTTGCTTCTTCTTCGCCGTGCTTCCAAACATCAATTGGTTGCCAATTTAACAGACCGATCAGCAATTGTCTCGCCGTTTTTAAAGGGTCGTCACCATCTAGTACCCATTGGGCATTATTAGTAAGATCGGCTACCCCTTGCTTTAAAAGCTCTTTAAAAGTCATAAAACTAATTTACTTACAATCTTCGCAGACGGCTGTCATAGCGTCTATAGAGACTTCTAACATCTCATCTTCGGGTTCTTTTGTAGTCAGGCGTTGCAGCCATAGTCCAGGAGCCGCAATAGCTCTGGCGAGGGGGCGATCTAGGTGTGTACTAGCCAACCTTTGTACTTCATAAGCAAGACCAGCTACAACGGGAATCATTAGTATTCTGATCGCTAAATTGACCAATGGGTGATGCCAACCAAAAAGTGCAAAAATTAAGGCACTTATAATTACAACAAGGAACAAAAA
>JAAYOA010000082.1 GCA_012520525.1 Clostridiaceae bacterium
CGGATCATTGAAAGTCTCAATATTGATGCTGAAACGATGAGGCATATAGAAGAAAATGATATCAACAAAGTTGAAGAGCAGATGGATGATGATGCCGAAAGCATTATAACCAATGAACGTTATATCTATATCGCCAAATTAATGAACCGTTTCTATAATAAAAAGAACGCAGGTAAATTAACAGCATCTGACAAAATTGACCGCGTCGTCACTAATCGTTTCCTGGCTTTGCCAATTTTTGCGATCATAATGTTCTTGGTCTATTACATCTCCGTTTCAACATTGGGAACGGTATTGACGGACTGGGCTAACGACGGATTATTTGGTGACGGTTGGCACTTATTCGGTATCGGCAACTCGGCCTATGAAGAAGATATGGATGCTTACGCTGAAGAACATATCTTTACCCCGGAAGCAATGCGTATTGTTGAAGCAGCAACCGCTGCAGATGTAGTCGGCGCAGAAGACGTCCTCGGTGCTATGGAAGATGGCAGCTTTGGAGATTTCGAGGAGGTGTATGATGCCTATGCCGATTCCTTAGCAGAAGAGGGCTATGATCTGGCTCCTATAGTTGAACCTGCCCTTGAAGCCGAGGATGTACCGGATACATCGGAATATGGGGTCTGGATTACTGGCATACCTGTCATCCTTGAACAAGGTCTCGAAGCAATTAGTAGCGCGGAATGGCTCAATAGCTTAATCCTCGATGGCATCATCGGCGGTGTCGGTGCTGTCTTGGGCTTCGTTCCCCAGATGATTATCCTCTTTATTATTTTGGCCTTTCTTGAAGGTTGCGGTTATATGGCTCGCGCGGCCTTTGTTTTGGACAGGGTGTTCCGTAAATTCGGTCTTTCTGGTAAATCTTTTATCCCGATGTTGATCGGCACCGGCTGTAGTGTTCCAGGTATTATGGCATCTCGTACGATCGAAAATGAACGGGATCGGCGTATGACAATCATGACCACATCATTTATACCGTGTGGCGCTAAACTGCCAATCATCGCTATGATTGCGACGGCTCTCTTTAACGGTGAGTGGTGGGTTGCACCGTCGGCATACTTCGTCGGTATAACAGCGGTTATCATTTCCGGTATCATGTTGAAGAAAACAAATATGTTTGCTGGTGAGCCGGCACCCTTTGTCATGGAAATGCCACCGTATCACTGGCCTAGATTCTCCAATGTCATGCGCTCGATGTGGGAACGTGCATCATCCTTTATTAAGAGAGCAGGAACAATTATCCTGTTGGCTTCCATCATTATCTGGGCAGGCTCTAGCTTTGGTACTGTCGATGGTCAATTCATGTTCAGTACCGAATTAGAATTAGAACACAGTGTGTTAGGTATGATTGGTGGAGCTGTGGCATGGATCTTTAGCCCTCTAGGATTTGGTAATATTAAGGCAACTGTAGCCACAGTCATGGGCTTGGTGGCTAAGGAAGAAGTTGTCGCTGTGTTTGGTGTTCTTGACTTTGAAGGCTTGACCCAATTGGCCGCTTACTCATTCCTCGTCTTCAACTTGCTGTGCGCTCCCTGTTTCGCTGCGATCGGTGCGATTAGGCGGGAAATGAATAATAGAAAGTGGACTTGGTTCGCAATCGGTTACCAGACTTTATTTGCCTATGCCATTTCATTAATTGTCTATCAATTCGGTCTGGCGTTCACTGGTCAAATCCAGATCCTTGGGTTTGTCATTGCGGTCCTTCTGCTAATCTTCCTTCTCTATATGTTGTTCAAACCATATAAAGAAGCGACGAAATTTACCAAACGGGCACCAAACTTAAGCTGATCAAAGAAAGAAGGTCGTAGACTGTAATGTCGTGGTTAAGTGAAAATATTGGCACGATCATTGTAGCTATCCTACTTGTCATTATTATAGTTGCGATTATCGTGACCATGGCAAAGAGTAAAAGAAAAGGTAAATCAGCAACCTGCGGAGGTTGCAGCGGCTGTGGAGCTGCAAACCACTGTGCATCGGCCACACATAACAAGGCTGATAATCAACCTAGATAATCAATATTAAAGATGAATTAAATACGTTTCAGCAGCCATTAATTTTCAACACAATATTTATAAACTGTCGAAACCTCACAAGATTATGCAGTGAAGTATATTCTTAATCTAACCTCTTACTAAACATTTTGACGAGCAAAAAGTCCTGTGGTACAACGGAATTCGGTACTACAGGGCTTTTGCGTTGTTTGGATGAGTTGAATAAAGTGGACATTTTCCTGTAATTAAAATGGATAACTGGAACATCTTTTGTAGGGGGAAAAGAAATACTTTGTCCTCGAAAATGATTTGTTCCCGAATTATGATTTCAGTTCATATTCCTGTTATAAAAATCACACTGTATTTGCCCTATGGCAGAAAAACGTATAGGCGTGATCTATAATTTTCTATATACTTGTTGCATAATTTTTGAATAAAATTATAGATACATACGGCAATAATTAGC
>JAAYOA010000083.1 GCA_012520525.1 Clostridiaceae bacterium
AAGGATTGAAGTTATTGTACACCCACAATCCATTATCCATTCTATGGTTCAGTTTGTCGATGGGTCTATCAAAGCACAGATGGGTTTACCGGACATGAAGTTGCCGATTCAGTATGCCTTTACTTATCCTGAACGTGTGCAGACGAATTTCTCGCGTATGGATTTTAATCTATATCCGTACTTTACATTTGAAAAGCCAGATTTGGAGAGATTTAGAAATCTCGGATTTGCATATAAGGCTATTGAAGAAGGCGGAAATATGCCCTGTATACTCAATGCAGCCAATGAGGTAGCGGTTGAGGCTTTTCTGAAATCACAAATAGGTTTTTTAGACATGAGTGATGTTATTGAGTCTGTGATGAGTACTATGGCTTTTATCAGGAAGCCGGCTTACGAGGATTATGTGAAGACTGATAAAGAGGCGCGTTTAAAGGCGCAAGAGAAGGTGGCTGAGATAAGCCGCTAGGTGATATTAATAGTTTATATATACTTTGTTTTTTGAAATAAATGGAGACTTTCTTAATTAAGACGTTACAATTGATACTCAGCTTATCAATTTTGGTTTTTTTGCACGAGTTTGGACATTTTTTTTTCGCCAAATTATTTAAGGTAAGGGTAGAGAAATTCTATATGTTTTTCAATCCCAAAATTTCAATTGTGAGGGCAAAAAAGATCAATGGAAAATGGAGTGTGAAATTTTTTGCACCCAATGTCCCGCCAAGCGAACGTCAAGCCATGAATTCACAGGGAGTCGGGATGGTGGACGCCAAAGGTAAACCCATTATGGAGCCTATTCCATTGGATGAGTTGCCGGACGATGATTGGAGAAAGCATCCTGAAAGTACAGAGTGGGGCATTGGTTGGTTGCCTTTGGGCGGATACTGCAAAATTGCAGGTATGATTGACGAGTCGATGGACAAGACCCAGATGGCTGCTCCGCCTCAACCATGGGAATATCGTGCTCAGTCGGTGTGGAAACGCTTGCCCATCATTACAGGTGGAGTATTCGTGAATTTTATTTTAGCCATGGTCATTTATGCGGCTGTACTTTTTACCTGGGGGAAAGAGTACCTGCCATTTGAAAACGCACATTATGGTTTCCAGTTCTCACCTACGATGATAAAAAATGGTTTTCAGCACGGAGATAAGATTCTTTCTGTTGACAATCAAGCTGTTGAGCAACAATCTGATTTTATAGAAAAGATATTGATTGATGGTGGCAGGGAGGTTCAGGTACTTCGCGATGATTCCTTATTGGTGAATGTAGCATTGCCAGAAGATTTTGCACAGCAAATTCTTGCGTCCGGTGAATCGGGTCTGATTGCTATTCGCTTTCCGTTCGTTGTTGAAGAAGTGCAAGTAGGTACGCCTGCGTACAGCGCACAATTACAGAAAAATGACAGTATTGTGGCCATCAATGAGAAATCCTGCAGCATGTACCAGGATATAGCCGCCGCATTGGATGAGCACGCCGGAAATGAAATTTTGGTTTCCTTTTACAGGAAGGGTGAATTGCACCATGTTCCCATGTCCTTGACTGAAAGTGGTAAAATGGGAGTAATTTTGCGTCCTTTATATACCTTCTTTGAGACCAAAAGAATAGAATATGGTTTGCTTGAGTCTGTGCCGGCCGGTATATCTTTGGGATGGAATACCTTGGTGAGTTATGTGAAACAATTCAAATTGGTTTTTACCAAAGAAGGTTCTAAGCAGTTGGGAGGTTTTGGAAGCATAGGGAAGTTGTTCCCGGCAGTATGGGATTGGCAAATCTTCTGGAACATGACTGCCTTTTTGTCCCTTATATT
>JAAYOA010000084.1 GCA_012520525.1 Clostridiaceae bacterium
ATCGTTATTTAGTGCCCGGTTCGGCTTTGGCCGGTGCGGTGTTGCTTATTTTGGCTGATGTGGTGGCTCGTGTGGTCATTGCACCTGTCATTTTGCCGATTGGCGCTCTAACGTCATTTTTAGGTGCGCCAATGTTTTTGTTTTTATTGTTCAAGGGTAGAAATCATAATGGTAAGAGTTGAACACTTAAGTTTTACATATGATAAGGGAGCCAAGTTGGTTCTAAACGACATTAATTTTTCGGTGCAAGCCGGTCAATGTATGGCAGTTCTGGGCAACAATGGAGCGGGAAAATCCACCCTCCTCAAGTGCATGAATCGCATTCATGCGGCGGAGCGCGGTCAGGTGATCGTCGACGGCCGGGATGTATTTCAAATGGATAGACGAAGCATGGCACAGCAGATCGCCTATGTGGCACAAACCGTGGAAACCACATATATGTCGGTATTTGACACAGTTCTATTAGGTCGCAAGCCTTATATTGAATGGGATATGACAAAGGAAGACTGGGCCATTGCGGGTGATATTATTTCCCAAATGGGGTTGGCTGATTTTATTTTGCGCAATGTCTCGGAATTATCGGGGGGCGAGGCACAAAAGGTCATGCTTGCTCGGGCACTGGCTCAGGAACCGAATCTGTTGTTGCTGGATGAACCCACGTCTAATTTAGATCCATTTAACCAAAATGAAGTGCTGAGGATCATGCGCAATATCGCCGCAGAACACCAGATCTGTGTGGTCATTGTTATCCACGATCTTAATTTGGCACTGCGCTACTGTGATCAATTTTTAATGCTGCGTGACAACACGGTTTACTCTTGTGGCGGCATTGAAACGGTCACAGCAAAGGCTATTCAAGATGTATACAACATCACAGTTGACATCATTGATTATCGCGACCGAAAAGTCGTTGTTCCTCTTTAGATGTCAACTATTACAAACCTAAGAAATTAGGTTTATACAGTTGATGTTTTGCTAAAAAATATGAAAATTGAGGAAGAAATATGGATGAGAAAAAATTATGGCAGGATTGTGCGGATTTTCATGGTCATGAATGTGCAGGCTTGACGATTGGCTACAAGGCGGCGCTGTATGCAATTGAGTTATTAAATTTGCAAAAGGCAGAAGATGAAGAAGTGGTCTGTGTGTCGGAAAATGATGCCTGCGGTGTGGATGCCATTCAAGTTATTTTATCGTGTACAGTAGGCAAAGGGAATTTATTGTTTCACTTGACTGGCAAACAAGCTTTCTCTTTTTATGAGAGAAAAAGTGGTAAAAGTGTGCGCCTGGTGCTGCGACCACAGAAAACTGGTTTGAGTCGCGAGGCTTCTTTTAAATTACATCAGAGTAAGTCACCAGCAGAGCTCTTTGATGTCAAAGAAACAGTCATTGAGCTTCCGGAAAAAGCGAGGATTTTTGATTCTTATATTTGTGCTGACTGTGGTGAGCGGACTGGTTCACAGTGGATGAGACTCCGCGGGGAAGACCGTCTGTGTCGTGACTGCTTCAAGATGTACAGTCGTTTTGATATTTAATTTTTTAATTGTAGGTATAAGTGAATTATATAGCTTTATTTGC
>JAAYOA010000085.1 GCA_012520525.1 Clostridiaceae bacterium
ACACCGATAGTTAGTTTATTAACAGTTAAGGCAATAGAGCCTAATTTGTTTGTGTTGTTAGCAGCTGTAATCTGATCTGTTAAATATTCATAGGCATCTACACCAGCTCCAACACCTTCCTTAGAAAGATTAATGATTTCATACTTTCTAAAGTAGTCATCCTCTTCAAGAAGTTTAGCCATAGCGTGAACGGCGTTCACCCTTGGCATGAGCCAAAGAGTATGTTTATTATTGGCAAGCATATCGGGATTAGAGTATGGGAATTTATCTCCAAATGTTGATTTACCCTTGATTATTTCTAACCACTTTTTTATCTCTTCCTCATAAACAAAAACACATGGTTCATTCGGATTGGAGTCTTTTCTGGTTTCAAAAAATCTATTTAAAGAGAAATACTTCTTTCCGTACAGGGTATCACCAGAAAAGACTGATGATGTCATATTAGAAAATAATCTAGTCATGTTATAGCCAAATATTCTCATATCAGGGAAGTGAGCGTAATCTTTGTTGATGGTTTTGAAATCACCTTCTGCACTATTTGGATATTTATTTCTTTGCTCATCGAAATATGAGTAAGTGAAAGTGTTCTCTTTAGTAAATTCACCTTTGGCAATCGCTTTAAATGGTGTGCCAGATAAACAAATTGTTTGTTTTGTATTTATGCTAAATCTCTCAAGAACGTCTTTTGTTTTCTTTAATTCACTTTGATATTCCTTATCTAGGTCTTCTTGGCTTTCTAGCGTTCCTTGAGTTCTTTCGTTCCAAGCACCGAAATGGTACTCATCAAGAATGACTAAATCCCAGTTGATATCTTGTAGTTTTTTAATCTTGTCTTTGGTTTCAGCTGAATTTCTATCTTTACCAAGGTAATTTTGCAACGACAAAAACATAACGTATGGCTCTGAAATGTTTTTTGGAACAAAAGAAGATTTTCTTAAATTATCATCGGTAAAGTAGCTGTAATGCTTCTTAATGTGTGTAAGATCTTCTCTCCAAGATGACTCAACAGCCGGAATGAATGTGAGAATAAGTATTTTATCGAGATTAGCTTCTTCACAGTACTTATAAGTTGTGAAGGATTTTCCGTATCTCATCTTGCAATTAAGGAGAAATCTTCCGCCAGTTTTGTGATCCTTAAAATAATCTAGCAATGCATCAACGCATTCTCGTTGTTCTTCTCTAGGAACATAGATTTCATTATTGGATTCATCTTTTCTACATTCTTCAAAAGCATGAACTAGTTCATCCGCAGGGACATTTTGGAACCATTCCTGCTCTTTTTCTGCCAATCCAGCACATTTAGACATTATTTGATCATGCACTCTATAATCCTTGAAGGATTCATTATGAGCATCAAGGCAAACACCCCAATAAATAACTTCTCGCTCAAGACCGTATTTAGGGTATTGTTCTTCCGTTAAAGCAAGTTCGTGCTCTTGATTTTTGATTCTCGATTTAATCGCATGCCAAAATGACTCGTCCATTTTACATTTAGTCATTCCAACTTTAATGCCATGCCCTTGAAATTTGGGAAGGATGTACATGTATAAAAGGATTAGATCTTGATCTGTATCGTTTTTATCATCTAAATGGAATGTTTTTGGAACACCCTTGTATTTCGCTGAATCGAATTGATTAATTTCAGCAGAACGCTTAATCACAATATCACTCATAATTAAGCCATCTCCCTAATAACTGATTCCACTACAGCTATTTCTTCGTCGCTTAGCCCATATCTTTCATAAAGCTTTGCGTCATCCCAAGATTCAGTGAAATCTAGCCATGGAACAAATTTGAAATTGTCAATTGACATATTCATTCCTGTTAAAGTCAATTGAATTAAGAAACGAACTAATTTTGTTCTCAAATAATTAAATACATTTAAAGCTTCTTGCTCTGTGCTTTGAGGACAAATTGTAAGATATGATTGTGAACATATTTGACCTGGTTTAAGTAATTCCATTCTACTGAGAACACGATACATGCCATTCTTATCAGGAGTTCCGGCGTGTTCACAAGTAAGTTTTGAAATCATTGTTTTATATTTATCAACCGTGTCATAGCTTTTTGTAATCAATCTTCTTTCAACAAATCTCCACCCTTTACTTGTAAGGATTTCAGCATCATCGTTTTTTGTTTTTTTCTCGGTTCCTTGAAAAGTCGAAAGAAAACCATATGGTGTTTGAGGACTACATCCACCTTCTGCTGAAAGCATCTTTTCTTTTTTAGCTAAGATTTTTTTAACAATAGAAAGGGCATCATTTCTTCTGATGAATATGTCGAATTCATTCAATTTTCTCTTTTTTGTGCTTATTACACCATTTGTTACATTAGTAAACTCACATTCACCACTATATGAAGAGTCTCTTAAGAAAAAACACACACCACCATTTATATCTACTCCAGGGAAGCAATCTTTTGAGTCGCTAAAATCATAGATCAACTTAATGTGGTCATCTTTTAGCATTTCTCGTCTAAAGTCATCCAATCCTACACCACCAGAAAACCATCTTGAAGGAATAATCATGCATAGATATTTTGGTTCTAAGTACTTTGCTTGAGTAATAAAGTTTTGATAAATAGGAATCGCACCTAGTCCTTTACCACTTTCGTTCACTTGCAATTGATAAGGCGGGTTGCCAATAATAATATCAAATTTCATGTTTTTTTCCTCCGCAGGTCTTTTGAACCTTGTTCTTAAATGTTTTTGTAAAACCAATCTATACACGTGAGTAAGCTCATAAGCGTATTGTTCTCTTTGCTTAGGATCCACATACCTACTATCAGCGGTTATACCGCAGAATTTACATTTGTATTTTTTTCTATCATCGTCTTTAACACTTGAAGGCATCGACCTTCCTGAAGAATCCACAAAAATATGGTCTGTGGAAGGAGTTAATATGTTCCCTTCGGCATCATTAAACCAAGTCCCATTACCAATAGCATAACCGTTAACGTAGTGTCCATCTGGTGCTTTTTCACCATCGCATTGTCTATTTGCCTGAGAACAATAATATAAAGTTCTCCTTGCCACATTTGATGTGAATTTAGTTTGTCCAATAGAAAAGATCATATTTTGAAGAATGTGTTTTCTTCTAACTTCTGTATCAGGAATAATAGCTTCAAGTCCTTTATCTAATCGAATAGCAATTTCTCTTTCAAAAATGCCATTTTTTGTTGCTGGATTTAGCCATTTATAGTTAGGGTTATGCCATACTTCTTCTGGGAGAGAATCTAGCATTAAATCAGCTGTCCTTCGTGGAGTAAAAACTTCATCGTTGCCAACGTTAGTTATGGTTTCTAAAATATCAAAGTTTTCGACATAGTCATATGCTTCTTCTACTGCACTTCGATATTCTTCTTCAGCTTCTAGAGCTTCATTTTTCTTTTCGTCTACCATAGATCTACTCCTTCATCATGAACATCAACACTTGTTTCACTTATTTCCCAAACAGGCATATCAACTGCAATTAGTTTTCCTTTTTCTGCTTCGGGCATTCTATAAACAACATCGACACCAAGAAGTAATCCATCGCTATGTTCAGTATTAAACATGCCCCAAATAAAGTTTTTGCATAGGATGCATTTAACCAAATCATAGAAAGAAGAATCCACTTCAACGTTTTTCTTTTTAATGAACTGTTTTAATAAAGTAAAAATGTTATTTCTTTGTTTTTCTATAAGCTCCTTATCCATCTCAATTGAATAAATGGTTGAAAGAGCTCTTAACGATTCAATTTCAAATTCGCTTTTTATTTCATTTAATCTTTTTTGATATATATAAGTAGTAAAGGCACCATCACCAGATGTAGGCTCAAGAATAGTTTTTGTGAAGTCTAATATTTCTTTTCCGACCGCTTTGCACATATCTTTAACTATGAAGTCTGGAGTGAAAATTTGGTACCCTTCTGTATCATTGTGTCCTCCAGAAGCAAGTTGCAAAGCATCATATTCAACAATAGAATCAAATGCTTTCAATTGTTCCTTCTTAAAATGGCTTTTTATATTTTCTACATAATTTGAAAAAATAATCATTCTTGTACCTCAATACCATATTCTTTAAACAAAGAAGCTAGTTTTCGTTTGGCTTTCATTGTTGGTTCGCAATGACCGTTTTCCCAACGATTGATGCTTATGAAAGCAACACCAATTTTCATGGCAAGTTCTGTTTGAGTAATAAGCATTTTTTTCCTTAGAAATTTAATTGCTTCAGCGTAGCTCATGATGCACCTCTGCTTATGTCAGAGTTGATTATATCACTTTTATATCTTTTAGACCATTATATTAAAAATAT
>JAAYOA010000086.1 GCA_012520525.1 Clostridiaceae bacterium
ATCTAATAAAATGACGAGATATGATCATTTGTGTGCTAAAATATAACAAGATTTTATCAAATAAGAACAATTCATCTAGACACCGATTTCAACTCTAAATATAGATTGATAAATCTCGGTGTCGAAAATTTACATCATTTAAAGCGAGGGGATTATTCGTGAAGCATCGACGTTTGAATCTGATCGGTGATTATTTAAAAATTCATAATCAAGCAACAATCAAAGAACTGGCGAAAGAATTTTCTGTTAGTGAAATTACGATCAGACGAGATTTAACCTTGTTGGAAGAAAAAGGCATCGTTAACAAAGTGTACGGCGGTGCAGTTTACAACTTCGATCGCATTCATCAAAAATTGGAAATTCCGGTCTCCAAGAGACAGGCAGAAAATATCAGTGCCAAACAGACCATAGGTGAATTGGTGGCCTCCTTGGTGGAAGAAGGAGATACAATTTTTATAGATACCGGTTCGACGGTGTACCGCATGATTCCCCATCTTCAAGGAATCCCCAACTTGACTATAGTGACAAACTGTCTCGATGCTTTGTTAGCAGGGTCGACGTTAGATGGCATAAGGCTTTTGACAGTGGGCGGCATTTTTCAACCGGATACCCACTCATTTGCGGGCAGTTATAGCGAATATGCGCTGGACCGCTACAGCTTTAATAAAGCATTTATCGCAGCTGTTTCGGTGTCTCCCGAGCGGGGCGTTTCAAACAATAATATTTACGACACAGCGATTAAGAGGACGGCAATCAAAAATAGCCAAAAATCTTATATAGTGGTGGATACCAGTAAGTTTTTCCTTGATGCATTTAATAACTTTGCGTCACTAAATGAGTTCGATGGCATTGTGACCGACAGCTATCCCGGTGATCATATTGTTGAATATTGTAAAACCCACGATATGCTGTTGCTATATAAAAAGGATGAGGAAGCGTGACTAGATCAAGCTGTTTCATTGCCGAGGCGTGACAGGGCGGTCGGAATGGCGGTAATTTAAATGAGTGGTAGATCTTGTGCTTGATTCCATTCCGTCAATAACGCAACAACCTCACTGCGGCGGGACACTTTGACACTTTGTTCGCGAAATGAGGCGGCCCTGTGGCTGCCTTTTATATAATCATGCAGGCGCGCTCGCATTTCGCGTACCGCTACTGCTTCACCACAAAGCTGAATTAATCCATCCAGATGTTCCATAATAACAGTGATCTTTTCTCTAGGGGTCGGCGGCGTAAGTGATCCTTGACCTAATAGTTCCTGACGAATAGTTTTAAAAATCCAGGGATTTCCCTGAGCAGCTCTGCCGATCATGACACCGTCCGCCCCTGTCTTTGAGAGGACAGTTTTCACAGACGAGGTAGAATCGATGTCACCGTTGGCAATCAGAGGTATTTTAAAGCCATTATTTTGCAGTGCTTCAACGGTCAATCCAATGCTTTCCCAATCTGCATTGCCGCTATACATTTGGGAGGCAGTGCGACCGTGCAGTGTCAACAAATCAGCACCGGCCGCAGCCAGTTGAACAGCAAATAGTGGTGCTTTGCACTCTCCGGAGGCAAATCCTTTGCGAAACTTAACACTGACAGACTTTTTTGTTCCGTGAAGGGCTTTTTTAACGGCTTTTACGATCTCCACAGCCACTTTTGGGTTTTCTAGCAAGGCTGAACCGGCACCAGTACGGACAACCTTTTTAACGGGGCAACCCATATTGATGTCGATGCCATCACACTGGCTATACAGGGGATGGGCCAAAATGATCTCACAAGCGGCGGTAAAATCTTTAGCTTCGTAGCCGAAGAGTTGAATCCAAACCGGACCTGCCTTGGGGTCGATAGCGAGGTAACGGGCATTACCCCCTTCTGTGCCGCTGTAACGAATTCCTCGGGCACTAACAAGTTCGGTGACTGTTAAACCAGCACCAAAGCGACGGCAAATCGAACGAAATGGAAGATCCGACGTGCCCGCCATCGGCGCGAGCCAAATATTATTTTCTATAATTTGTCCGGTACGGGGTAGGGATACGGAATGAAGCAGAGACGGCGCGATGATTTTATTGTCACCGATTATTTTTGAATTGGGCAAGGCGGACTCCTTTTAATTTAAATTATTAATTGGACTTTACAGACCGCATCAATTGATCCATAACCGATCATTTCGCTATGACGCAATGTCTTTACTGATGGGCAATTATTTAATGGGATCATTAGTTTAAAAAATAAGACCGCCGGAACGTTTCCGTTACAGCGGTCGTGGTACCCCGGACAGGAATCGAACCCGTATCAACAGCTCCGGAAACTGTTGCCTTATCCATTAGGCCACCGGGGCGCTTTGATCCATCGCTAGCATAACCATGTGCTTAGATTCAAGCCTAAACTAGTATACGTGGTAATAATTATTTTTGCAAGAAACCTTCTTTACCATATGTGATAAGCGAGATCGTACTCGTTTAGCTAAATTATTATACATAATTAAATCTGACCTGTTGCATTAAAGTGTATAAATCACATATTAATGGGTATTTAAAGTTAATTCAGGCTGTTCGTTGGTTTTAGTTGACGCGAAAATAATATAAAATCATAGTATTGCCGAAATTACTAAAAAAATATTTCTTTTTTCGTGGCAATTCTACTAAATGCATAGTAGAATGTAGATTAGCGTCAGCAAATTACTGCTGCTTTAGAATTTATGATAGGGGGAACGGATATGAAACATTATCCCGCATCACAAATCCGCAATGTGGCTCTTCTTGGACACAGCGGATCAGGTAAGACGTCGTTGGCAGAGGCTATTTTATACAATACAGGAACAATTGAACGCCTAGGCAACAGCAACGATGGTACGACGGTTATGGACTTTGAT
This sequence comes from Clostridiaceae bacterium, assembly GCA_012520525.1. GTDB lineage: Bacteria > Bacillota > Clostridia > Saccharofermentanales > Fastidiosipilaceae > JAAYOA01. Next base: position 2,861 of record JAAYOA010000086.1, read on the forward strand.
CCAGAAGAACAACGTCGTAATATCAGTATTAATACAAGTGTTGCCAGTTGTGTATACGACGACATAATTTTTAATATAATTGATACACCTGGTGATTTCGACTTTATGGGAGAAGTTATGCAGGGGTTGCGCGTCGCAGACACAGCGATTGTCATCGTGGATGGTCGTTCTGGTGTCTCCGTTGGCGCAGAGAAATCAGTAAGATTTATTGAAAAACAGGGCATTCCTTACGCGTTTTTCATCAATAAAATGGACGATGATCACGCAGATTTTAATAAAATATTGGCTGAAATTCATTCAGAGTTCGGTCACGAAGCCACTACTTTCCAGTTGCCGATTAAGGAAGACGGAAAATTCGTTGGCTTTGTCAATATAATAGAGAAAAAAGCATATCGCTTTGAAGCTAAAGGGAAGCCGAAGACGTGCGACATTCCAGAAGCGATGGCCGATATCGTTGATTCAACTTATGATATGATCATCGAGAAAGTTGCAGAAAGCAATGACGAGCTTTTAGAAAAATTCTTCATGGAAGAGTCCTTTACTATTGAGGAAATTCGCGGCGGTCTGACCGACAGTATTCGCGGCGGACAGATTAGACCAATTTTTATCGGTTCATCCACCGAAAACCAAGGCATTCACTTCCTCATGGAAAATATTCGCCGCTATATGCCGCCTTCATCAGAACATGAGCCGATCAGTGCTATTACCAAAGATGGCGAACCGATCCAATTGCTCCCCGAAGAAGACGGTCCACTCGCAGCGGTTGTATTTAAGACCATTGCCGATCCCTTTGTCGGTCGGATCAGCTTTATCCGTGTCTATTCCGGACGTCTCAAAAACGGTAGCACAGTCTATAATTTTGATCAGGATGTCGAGGAGCGTGTCGCTTCACTCAGTACCGTTGTCGGTAAAAAGCAGACATCTTGTGACTACATTGGTCCTGGTGACATCGGTGCTATTACAAAATTAAATGAAACCAAGACAGGTGACACCTTGTCTAATAAAGACACCCCGATTAAAATGCATCGGATTGTCTTCCCCGAACCTGCTTTGACTATGGCTATTCGTCCAGTTAAAGAAGGTGAAGAGGACAAGATTGTTTCTGGTTTAAATAAATTGGCGGACGAAGATCCGACCTTCAAGATTGAAAACAATAGTGAGACCAAACAGCTGGTTCTATCCGGAATGGGCGAATTGCAGTTGGATGTTCTTAAGTCTAAGTTAAAGACTAAATATAAAGTTGAAGCCGAGCTTGAACCGGCTCGCGTACCTTACCGCGAGACCATTCGCAAGAAAGTCAAAGTTCAGGGCAAATACAAGAAACAGTCCGGCGGACACGGTCAATACGGCGACGTATGGGTGGAATTTGAACCTTGCGATAGTGATGAACTAGTATTTGAAGAGAGCGTCTTCGGCGGCGCAGTACCGAAGTCTTATTTCCCAGCAGTTGAAAAGGGTCTGCAGGACGCTATTCAAGAAGGTGTCTTGGCCGGTTTCCCAATGGTTGGCTTGAAGGCTACATTGGTAGACGGATCTTATCACGATGTCGACTCTTCTGAAATGGCTTTTAAATCGGCGGCTCGTTTGGCTTACCGCAACGGTATTCCTCAAGCTGATCCGATCCTCCTAGAGCCTGTTAGTTCTGTGGAAGTGCGCATACCGAACGACGTCATGGGCGATATCACTGGTGACTTATCCCAGCGCCGCGGTCGCATTCTCGGCATCGAGTATAAAGGTAATCTAGGTGTTATTCAGGCGGAAGTTCCAACTGCAGAAATGTTGCGTTATGCTACGGACTTGCGCTCTATGACTCAGGGTCGGGGCTGGTATACCATCGCGTTTGCTCGCTACGAACCTGCACCGCAACAAATTGCCGAGCGCATTATCGAAGCTCGTAAGGCAGAAGAAGATAATTAATCTCTGTGCCTGAGATTTTTAAATGACCAATTCTTTCACCTCTCGACGATCTCGAGAGGTGAAGTTTTTATAAAGCAATGACTCATAACAAAGTCGGGAGAAAGGCGGATTAATGCAAAAGATAACAGTTGAATACTTGCGTGAAAGAATCCTCGGCGGTGCCTGTGATTTGCATATGCACACGACGGCTTCCGACGGTGGTTCTACACCGGCACTATTGGCGGAAGAAGTAATTGCTGCAGGATTGCGTACAATTGCATTGACAGACCACGATACCATTGAAGGGATAGAGCCTCTGCACCAGAGACTAAAAATTATTCAGGCTTCGCGAGGGATTTCTACGCCGACTTTGATTTCAGGTGTAGAGTTTAGTGTTGACTGGGAGAATCAGAAGGTTCATCTATTGGGATACGTTCCAGAGGAGATCTGCGCTGACTTACAGCCATACATCGACAGTCAACAGCAAAAACGCCGTGAACGCAACATACAGATGTGTAAGCGTCTAGAGAAATTGGGCATATCAGTTACCATCGACGAGGTGGAAGCCGTTGGTAATGGTCAGAATGCCGGGCGTCCCCATATTGCAAAATTGATGCAGAGAAAAAACTATGTGGCGTCCCTGCAGGAAGCTTTTGACGATTGGTTAGGAAAAGGACGCCCTGCTTATGTGCCTCGACGCAGTGCCCCTTTGGAGGAAGCAGTGCAAGAAATTCGACATTGTCAGGGTGTAGCCGTGATTGCGCACCCTCAAAAATATGGTTGGACCAAAGATAGATCCACGTTATTTGGCAAATTTAAGAGACTAAAAGAAGTGGGTGTAGTTGGTATCGAAACAATTCACGGTGAGATGCCCCTAAATATAAGCCGTTTTATTGCCGACGTTGCAGATGATCTAGAACTGTTAAAAACCATCGGCAGTGACTATCATGGCAATACCAAACCCCACGTTCGGCTCTATACCAAAGATGATGATTTCTCTTCGTACTTGGCTTAAAAATTAACTATAAAACTATAATATTATCAGGTTTAAGGATATCAACTCTAGTTATATAAATGACAAATTTAAAATATTCTTTTTCTTAGCAAAAAATATCGACCAGCGTTAAAAAGGTCGATATTTTTAGTTATACATTGTTATTTATGAATCGCCAGAGGCAGGTTAGATTTTTAGTGTAAGTACCACCAGTGGTTTTCACTGAGAATGCTCAATAGATTTGTTGGCAAATTCTATTTCGGACTTAGCGATTTTGGAGATTAAATAGCGCGGCCTGTCTTTTATTTCATCATATATTCGTCCAATATAAGACCCAATCAATCCCAGACTAATCATTATGCAGCCACCTATTAATAGCTGAAGTAAAATTACTGTCGTAAATCCCGAGGCAGCCTGTTTAGATATGTACATTACGAGAGTCTGAATAATCATAATTAATGCGCCGACAACACAGAGTCCTCCAAGTATTGTGATTATTTGCAGCGGTCGTGCTGAAAAGGACGTCACGGCTGAAGAGCTTAGATGTATCAAATTGCGCAGACTCCATTTACTTCTACCAACTGTGCGCTCGCCGACTTCAAACTCGAAAGTGGTGCGTTTAAAGCCCAGCCAAGCGGACAGACCGCGAAAAAAAGTGGTGCGTTCTGTGAGACTGCGCCAGGCAGCTACGACTTTTTTGTCTAGGAGTTTAAAGTCAGAGGCGTTCTGCAGATCGAATCCGCCCAACCAACGAAATAATTTATAGAAAGTGTTGGCAGCCCAGCGCGAAAAGACGCTTTCGGTCTGTCGCTCTGCTTTGACGCCTTCCACAACTTCGTATCCCTCTGCTGCCCAGAGTCTGATCATTTCTGGTATATATGATGGAGGATGTTGCAGGTCACCATCCATGAGGATTGTGCAGTCGCCGCTGACGTAGTCGAGACCGGCGCAAATGGCCGCCTCTTTTCCAAAGTTACGTGAAAAATGAATGGCTTTGACACCATCATAGGATTGGCTAGCCGCTTCTAAAGCCGCCCAGGTTCCATCCTTAGAACCATCGTCAACTAATACCAATTCATAGGCGAAAGACAATTCATTGAGTACATCGGTGACCACTTTTAAAGTGATGGGAATTTGCGCCTCTTCGTTGTAAAAAGGTAGTAAGACGGATACTTTCATACCAAAACCTCTGAAATAATTTATCTCTCTAGTGACGGATTTGTTTCTTTTTCGATTTATTCGTTCGATTAGTTCGATTATATAGCAATAACTATTCTACAACATACATCATCAACTGAATATTTAGTTAAAGAAGCAGATCAATACGACAAATAAATAATGAAAAAGGCAAATTTTAACCAGTTTTTGACGATTTGCACAAGACTATTTTAACCGTTTCCATTTAATCTCAATTTAATCTTAATTTAACATTCGACTCCTAGACTCAATACTGAAAGCAGATGGACTCTGCGATTTGGAGGGTGCACGGCAACGTGCACTTTATCGTGTACAAAGGTGTATGTAAAGTACATTTATTTGGAGGAAAAGAAAGAATGGTATTAAAAAAATTACTAAAAGTTGGCATGGCCGGTCTGATCAGTGTAGCGCTGCTTGCTTCTTGTGGTGGCACAGACACTGGTGAGACAGAAACCGAAAAAGAAACAACTGCTGCTGCAACGACAGAAGCCGCTGTAGACGAAACTGAAGCAGAAGTTGAGACATCTGCTCAAGATGCAAGTGGTGGCGGTGATCTCTCAGGTAAATTAGTTGCATCCGGTTCCACCTCTGTGCAACCTTTGATGGAAGCCTTGGCTGAAGAATTTACCGCTTTGAATCCTGGCGTTACCATGGAAGTTCAGGCTGGTGGTTCGACAACTGGCTTTAAAAATGTAGATTCTGGCGTTACCGAACTGGGTAACTTGAGCCGTAACCTCAAAGATGAAGAGAAAGGCGACGACATCAACGAGCACGTACTGGCAACCGATGGTATCGGCGTCTGTGTTAACATTGACAACCCCGTCAAAAATCTGACAACAGAACAAGTCGTCGGTATCTTTACCGGTGAAATCACCAACTGGAGTGAAGTTGGCGGAAACGATGGCGAGATCGTCGTTATCCAGCGTGAAGCAGGATCAGGTACCCGTGGTGCTTTCGAAGAAATTCTTGATATCGAAGATGCTGTTAAGGCAACTCAAGATGCCAACGAAACAGGTATTGTAAAGAACACAGTCGCTGGTAACGAAAACGCAATTGGTTATATCTCTCTTGGATCTGCCGATGAGACTGTTCACTGTGTATCCGTTGACGATGTAGAACCGATCGAATCAGCTGTTCTCGATGGCTCCTACAAACTTTCTCGTCCGCTTCTCACCATCACAAAGGGTGAAGAAAGCGAATTAGCAAAAGCTTTCTTTGAGTATGCTGCCAGTGAAGATGCCAAAGTTGTTATCGAAGAAATGGGTTTCTTCGCTCCGGCTAACTAATTCACTCATATCAGTAACATATTAATCTGAAGCTGAAGCAGCACGTCTTAATCAGTAATATATACCCGGTGGTGCGATGGAATCAGTACCATCGGGTATAAATCTGTTAGAACTTATCTATGTTCAGGAGGTCTAAATGGTCAAGAACAACCATCTGAGGGCGGACAATTCGATCGATTTGTCAGTTGCCCCCGAAAGACCGGTTACATACAAACATATTATTATCGCTATTGTGTTATTGGGCTGGCTCATTCTGGCTTTTGTTCAACCGATGGCTCACCTGTCGGTCGGCGATTTAAATTTTCAACCTTCATTCTTCAAAATGCTCACAACCAATATCCAAATTAATGGTCAGGTCATGAGTTATCCGGGTATTGCCAAAATCTTTGCCGGCATCACTTTGGTTCTCATTGTCCTTTCAGTTGTTGGCATATGGCTGAAGAAATACGTTCTGGCAACGATTACGTCAATCGCGTCGGTTATCACCTTTCTTGCTACGGGCACAACGCTCGGCAACATTGTCAACCCAGCGCTGGCGGCAGCAGGCATTCAGCAGAGTGTGAGTGTCAAGTATTTGACTTATCAGGCAGCTTATTATTTGCAGATTATACTACTTATACTCTTAGCCGTATTTATATACTGGTTGAGTGGCGGCGAACAGTTGGCGAAACGGCTCTTCCTTATTGCGGCGACGATTTCTATTGCTTCGGTTTTAGTCATAACGATTTATATGCTGATCATCGGTCTGCCGGCAATGATCGAGATTGGTCCCCTCAAGTTCCTCTTTGGCACGGTTTGGGATCCTACGAACAGCACGCTACCGCAGTTTGGCATTTTGCCAATGATCCTGACGTCAATTTTCTGTACGATTCTGTCGATTCTGATTGGGGTTCCTGTCGGCATCCTGACGGCAGTTTTCTTAGCAGAAATTGCACCCAAATGGGTCGTCAATATTGTCCATCCCGCGGTCGAGTTATTGGCAGGCATCCCTTCTGTCATTTATGGTTTCTTTGCCCTTCAAATTCTCTCTCCCTTCGTCAAGCGAGTTTTTGATCTTCCTTCCGGAGATACAATGCTGACGGCAACCATCGTACTCGCGATCATGATATTGCCGACAATTATCACCACCTGCGAAAGTGGTTTGAATGCGGTTCCAGATTTGTACAGAGAAGCTTCTTTGGCTATGGGTGCTTCCCGTATTCGTACGATCTTCAAAATTGTCATTCCGGCTGCTCGTTCAGCGATCTTGTCCGGCGTCATTCTAGGTGTCGGTCGTTCAATCGGTGAAACGATGGCCATCATCATGGTAGCGGGAAATTCTCCCCAGATGCCTAACCTATTAGGTTCGGTCCGTCCCATGACCGTCGGTATCGTTATGGAAATGTCCTATGCCACAGGTCTGCACAGAGATTCGTTATTCAGCATCGGTCTTGTACTATTCGTCTTTATTATGATTGTGAATTTCTTGTTCACATGGATTTCCAAGAAGGGAGTGCAGCTCGATGGAAAAAACTGATTTAAGAACAAAAAACTCAAAAAATAAACGTTACTTTTCTCGGGATTTGGTCCAGTCTGCATCAAAGAAAAGTAAGAGAACATCGGCGGTGCTAAATGTGGTTGTCGGTCTCTGCACGGCACTAACCGTTCTCATCCTGGTATATATTCTCCTGTTTATACTCATTAATGGTATTCCCCATCTGAGCTGGAAATTTTTGACAGACGAATATAGTGTGCGTTGCGACAACCAAGGTATTTTGCCGATGATCATCAACACCGTCTATATGGTCTTAATCA
>JAAYOA010000087.1 GCA_012520525.1 Clostridiaceae bacterium
ATAGCGAGCCGCCACACCTTCATCAGCGCCATTATAGCGAATGGAAACCGGCAGATACATGGCATTGCCAAGACCGTGGGGTACGTGTTTAGCGAAAATTGTGCCGATGCTGTGTGCCATGGCATGGACCATACCTAATAGTGCGTTATTAAACGCGATACCAGCCATATTCTGGGCGTAGTGCATTTGTTCCCGAGCCTTGAGGTCACCATTATAGGAGGCGACAATGTTGTCGGAAATCATCTTAATAGCTTCCGCCGCATAGGCGTCGGCAAAGGGTATGTTCAAGATCGAAACATAAGCTTCGACTGCGTGGGTCATAGCATCCATACCGGTATTGGCAATTTGACTAGGCGGCAAATTCTTTACCAGGGCTGGGTCCAAGATGGCAATGTCGGGCATCAGCTGGGGATGGGCAACTGGGAATTTAATATGCTTTTCGGGGTTGGTAATGACGGCAAAATAAGTGACTTCGCTGCCCGTGCCTGAAGTGGAGGGAATCGCCACAAAGCGGGCTTTTTTACGCAGTACCGGGAAGTTTGTTCTTAAAGTCTCATATTTTGCTTCGGGATCTTCGTAGAACACCCACATGGCTTTGGTAGCATCGATGGTGGACCCGCCACCCAAGGCGATAAGCCAGTCAGGTTCTTCATCTTGCAGGAATTTAGCGCCTTTAGCAACCGTCTGAACGGTGGGATCCGATTCAATGCCACTGAATACAGCGACTTCCATACCGGCACCTTCAAGCAATTCGGTGACTTGATCTAAGAATCCTTGTTTTTTCATGGACGAACTGCCCGTTGTGATGACGGCTTTCTTGCCTTGTAATGTTCCGAGAACAGACAGGGCATCTTCACCTGTGACGAGTTGGCCAGGATATAATAGTCTCTTCATACATGCTCTCCTTACGAGTAGACAAAGGTGATATACCTTTGGTTGTGTCAGTGTAATTTTATTAAATATTTGCCATATAAATGGCGAGGTTCAACTGAAAAACAAGTTGCCTACAGTCAACGGCTGTACATTTGCGCTAATAGTGCGAGCATACCCGCCCTCAGTCACATATTGCCAAAGGCGGGTACATCCGCTGGAAGTGTTTGTAGACCGCTCTGTCATGTCACATTACAGGACAATTCAGTGCAGAATTATGGATTAAATTAGACACCGAGTTCTGCTCTGCGCATTTTTTCAGCAACGGTGTAGTTATTGATCGGAGTGTATCCTTCGAGAGGCAAAAGTCTCTGATGGATGGCATCCAAGATCCAGTGTTTCTGCGGATAGTAGAACTTATCCAGATAGGCGAACGGCGAAATGACGTTCGGGGCGCCGACGACGACCGGCGGTGCATCCAAATATGTAAAGGCAAAGTCGGTCACGTTGCGGGCAATATCATTGGCGAACGAGCCGCGCTCAACCCCATCGCAGACGATGGCCAAACGACCGGTCTTCTTGATGGATTCAACGAGTTTCTCATAGTTGAAAGGTACGAGCGAACGGGCGTCGATGACTTCCATCTGATAGCCATACTTCTCTTCGAGTTCTTTAGCTGCGTCCATAGCGATGTACAGGCTCGGACCAATGGTCAGAACGGTGACGTCGCTGCCTTCGCGCTTGACATCTGGCTCGCCGATCGGAATCTCATAGTATTCCTTCGGCACGCCTTCTTCATGGAAGAGTTCGCCGACGTCGTAGATACGCTGAGATTCAAAGTAGACAACCGGGTCAGTGCCGGACAGTGCAGCATTCATAATACCTTTGCAGTCATAAGGTGTAACTGGATAGACGACCTTCAAGCCAGGCATATGGGTGCAGAGAGAACTCCAATCTTGTGCGTGTTGTGGACCGTATTTAGCACCGCAGGAGAGTCGCAGTACCACTGGCATCTTGAAAATGCCGGCACACATGCTCTGCCACTTAGGCAACTGATTAAATACAGCGTCCGCAGCGCGGGCCATAAAGTCGGTATACATTAACTCCGGAATGGCGCGACCGCCGGCCATGCCATAACCAATTGCACAAGCGACGATCTGTTCTTCGGAGATCGGTGCGTTAAAGAGACGGTGATAAGGAAGAGCCTCTGTCATGCCGCGGTAAACACCAAAAGCGCCACCCCAGTCGCGATTTTCTTCACCTAAAGCGATCAGTGTAGGATCCTCATAGAATTTATCAAAGATAGCCTCAAAGATCGCGTCGCGGATATTGAAAACTTTAAGTTTGGAAAGTTCTTTACCGTTCTCGTCGTAGCCGTAGCGGGCTTTCTTTTGGTTCATCTGCCAGCGAGGATTGTCTTCTTTTGCCATCAATACTTCGGGTTCACCTTCTCCCATCTTGGGTTGGTGTCCGTGGGACAGCATGAGGTTTCTGATCTTGTTCGGATCATCAGCCAATGTATAGAGTGGCGAAATTTCGTCATTGATGGAGATCTTTAGGAGATTGCCGATACGTGCTTTGACGTCATCTTCGATCGAGACGAGTTCATTTTCATCAGCGAATTTGTGGTCAATCATGTTTGCCTTGTATTCGGTGATAGAATCTTGTTCGACCCAGAGATTAAATTCTTCTTCGGTACGATAAGACGATGCGTCTGTCGTAGAGTGACCTGATTGACGATAGGTTAAGACGTCTAACAGAACAGGACCGCGACCGTTGATCAGGAATTCTCTCTTTCTGCGGTGTGCGTCGATAACAGAGAATACATTCAGACCGTCAATGCGCTCGGTGTGCATCTGATCTGCATTGATACCTGCACCTAGGCGGGCCAGGACATCATAAGCCATCGTTTCACCGGCGGTCTGTCCGCCCATGGCGTAGAGATTGTTTTGGATACTGAACATCAGTGGTAGATTGCCGCGATATTCTTCGTCCCAAAGTTGGGTGAACTGTTGCATACCAGCGAAGTTCATGGCCTCAAATACAGGACCACAACCAGTTGCACCATCACCGATACTACAGACGACAATACCAGCTTGTTTTTGTAATTTTTTGTACAGAGCGAGACCTGTACTCATACCGGCAGAACCACCGACAATCGCGTTGTTTGGATAGATTCCAAAATCGGGGAATGCTAAGTGAGGCGCGCCGCCCAAACTCTTATGGAAACCGTTTTCGCGACCAAAGGTCTCACACATAAATCCATAGAGGAAGAAGTTTTTGGCTAAATCTTTGACATCGGCCGAATCACAGTGTTTTTCAACCACTTTGAGCAGTGCAGGCCATTTTTCCATGATCTCCATCAGCTCTTTGTCGTCGCTGCGGCGAATTCTCCAGAATGCCTTTGCCATGACTTCACCGTGGGCGCGGTGAGCGCCGATATAAAAGTCATCTGTGGTCAGACTATAGCCAAGACCGGCGGCTAAAGCTTCCATACCAACTGACAAGTGGGCGGGACCGATGTAGGTATATTTTATACCTTGGTATTCTTTGACTGTACGGAGAGCATTCAGCATTGTTTCAAACTCACGATTCAATTGCATATCGTGATAGAGAATGAGCAGGTCTTCTTTGCTGAATTCACTGGCCGACTCTTTAAATGATTTGTCGTATTGGTTTACCGGAATATCTTTTAATTCTATAACTTGACTTTTCCGTAATACCTTGGGATCTAGTATTTGACTTTTAGGCATTTTTGGGGTCCTTTCTTTCTTACGTTTATTTGTTGTTTGGTTCGCTGGACTTAATTTGTAATTCGGAATCGCACCCGGCTCGGTTGTCTGAACTGATATATGTCATTACAACCGATTGCCGGTTCGATCCCTAGGAAGGTTTAATATGTAAAGATCAATTAACGAATAATCTCTGCCACAGTGGGGTGAGGGAAGATTACTTTCTTCGCCTGGTTGACCGTCATATTCTTCTCTACGAATGTTACAGCTGTGCTGACAATTTCGGAGGCTAGATTGCCCAGCATACCAAAGCCAAGAATGCGGTCGGTATTGGCATCGACGATCATATAAGCATCACCTGCAGTGTCCACATTTTCCACCATAAAGCGACCTGAAAAGACCATTGGCAGGGTGTGGCGAACCGGCTTATAACCAAGGCGCTCTGCCTCTTCTTCGGTGATGCCCACAGTAGCTACTTCGGGAGAAGTATAAATGACCGAAGGTACAGCATCGTAGTACATTCTGTCTCCCTTGCCAATGATGTTGTTGACAGCTACTTCGGTCTCCCGATAGGCCACATGAGCAAGGAGTATTTTGCCCGTTACGTCGCCGGCAGCATATACATTAGGCATATTGGTCTGCATGGATTCGTCGGTAACGATGGCTCCTCGCTCGGTCAAGACGCCAATCGTGTCAAGACCGATGTCTGCACAAGACGCCCGTCTGCCGACGGACAACAATACTTTTTCCGCTTTTAATGTTTCAGTTTTACCATCTCGGTCGTAGACCACTTCCCCATCGGCAATTTTTGTGACGGTGGCATCGGTAATGATTGTGATACCTTGCTTCGTCAGCTGTTTTTCCAGATCTTTAGCAATCTTGCTATCGATGGGTCCGCCGATCTGAGAGAGCATCTCCACAACGGTAACCTGGCTGCCTAGGAGAGCGAATGCGTGGGCCATTTCCAACCCGATGACACCGCCGCCGACGACGACAAATTGCTCGGGAATCTGAGTTAAATCCAGAACTTCTCTGTTGCTGAGTACGAAGCCACTGTCGATGCCTTCGCGGACGCCGTCGATGGGCGGCACAATGGCTTCGGAACCGCTGGCAATCAGTAGGTAACTCGCTAGATCGGATTCGCCATCACATTCCACCCTATATCTGCCGTCGGCAGCCCGACCGTTGATAACGGCCTTGCCGATTTTGATGTCTACTTTAAGTTTTTTGAGGGTAAAGCCGACGCCGCCGGTCAAGGTTTTAACCACCTTATTTTTGCGTTTGACGATTGTTTCAAGGTCAACCTCGACGGAACCGACTTTGATGCCGCAGGCTTCGCCATTTCTGGCGTCGTGGACCAAGTGGGCGGCGTGCAACAAGTTCTTGGACGGGATGCAACCTTCGTTGAGGCAGACACCGCCAATTTCACGTTTTTCAAATATTTTTACTTTGAGGCCGGCTTCGGCAGCGCGCTGAGCGCCGAGATAACCCGCCGGTCCTCCGCCAATTACAATCAGATCATAGTCCATGTCATCACCCCTTCGCCAAGAGTTCGGTGAAGTTCTCGAGGTAGTAGCAAATCATGGCCATGAATTTACCCGATGGCGTACCATCCGAGACGCGGTGGTCAATGGTCAGGGCCAGCGGCATAGCTTTATAAAGCTCAATGCCACCATCTTTGCTTTCGCGGACGCGGTAGTCGATACGGCAGATGCCAACGATGGCTACCTGAGGCGGATTTACGATGGGAATGAAAGTTTCCGCCGCCGCGTTACCCATGTTGGAAACGGTGATCGAAGCACCTTGGAGCAAGGCTGGGTCGATATTGCCGTCGCGACACTGACCGGACAGCCGTTTGATTTCTTGAGAAAGCTCACCGAGAGTCAATAGATCAGCGTTTCTGACCACTGGAACGAGCAGACCTTTAGGTGTATCAACGGCCACACCCAATTGAACGTGATCAAATTCGCGAACGATATATGTATCTTTAATAATATGAGCATTAAAGAATGGGAAGTCTTTGACGACCCGAGTAACCGCGTAATAGACCATATCGCCCAAGCCAATGCCTTGGATAACGGGGTCATTAGATGCCTTAAATTTCTTACGCAGGGCTAAAATACCGGTGGCGTCGAAAGAGGTGGTCATGCTTGCCTGTGCCATCTCGTTGGTCGCAGCCAAGAGATTGTCTGCAATGGCTCTGCGAGCAGGTGACATTTTGCGATCTTGATAAGTAACATCGACAGCCTTAACGATCTGATCTGCCCGTGTAGGTGCAGGAACAGCTTGTGCCGCTGGCGCTGGTTTAGTGGCTACCTCTGCCGCCGGAGCTTGACCCGCTTTGTCGAGGGATGCCATGACATCACGTTCAATGATGATACCGTCGGGACCTGTCATTTGTGTCACTAAACTCAAGTCCAAACCGGACCGCTCAGCTAGTGCGCGGGCTCTCGGGGAAGCCGGGATGTGTCCGCCTGCCACTGGGGCAGCGCCTTGGGATTCGGTACCCAGCATGGACTGTAGGCTTTCGGGCGTTAAAGCTTGGTCTGCTACAGGTGCAGCAGCTGAAGTTTCCGCCGGAGCTGCTTCTACTGCGGCGACGGGAGCAGCCCCGCCTTCGGGAACATATTCTTCGCCCGGTTCACCGACGACAATCGCTGGTGTTTGGACGGGAACTTCATCTCCTTCTTCGATCAAGATGGCTAAGACTGTACCGGCGACTTCAGATGCTACATCGTAGGTCGCTTTGCCGTTCTCGATCGAAAATAAAGTGTCGCCTATTTCGACAGTGTCCCCGACCTTGACACTATATGAGGCGACAATCGCCGATTCCTCAGATAGTCCGATCATCGGAACTTTAATAATTTCCATGTTTTTCTCCTATTCTTGTGTTATACGCCAGACACTTTCGTAGGCATCTCGTGTGGCTGAGGCAATCGTGCCGCCACGACGGGCATCGCCCACTGTGTATACCGCTTTTATACCTTCACCCTCGTAATCCGAAGGGTTAATCTCGCCACGAATTCCCATCGCAATGATGACCAGATCGGCGTCGATGTGAATTTCTTCGCCTTCATGGACACAATTGATGCCTTTTTGGTCAAAGGAAACAACGCGGTGATTGAGCAGAGCCTCGGAACCTCGCCCCACAATGCGCTTAACCAGAACGCCGCTGATCATCGGCGAGACAGTTCCGCCAAAGGAGGACAGCATCTCTACGATGGTGACGTGATTGCCCTTGCCTTCCTGGGTTAACTCATCGCCTAATTCCAGACCAGTCACGCCACCACCAATGATGGCAATTTTCTGATTGTTAATGTCTGCACAGTGGTCGATGACGTCATTCCAAAGCTTTACGTTGGGATGGTCGTTCTCGAGGAATGCTTGGGGCGCGATGGGCACGCCGCCGCAAGCCAAGAAAACTCTCTCGGGCTTGTAGGACTTGACAACTTCAGGTGTCCCATCCACACCCGTTTCAATTTTAACACCGGCATTCTTTGCCTGTCTTACTAATACATCTTTATATTCTTCTATGAGATATTTTTCATCACTGATGGAAGCAGCTTTTAGAGTGCCTCCCAGTGCTTCATTCTTTTCTAAAACAGTGACGTCATAGCCTTCGTGAACAAGCAATTTCGCCGCAGTTAAACCGGCCGGACCGGCACCGACAACGACGGCTTTCGGACCATTCTCTATTTTTACTGCTGTACTCTTCTTGGTCAGATTGGCAAACTGTTTCTCTCTGCCTACCCGAGGATTGACGGCACACTTGACGCATCTGCCGCCGGTATATTCATTCAGGCAATGCATACAGCCTATACAAGGAATGATGTCGTCACTTTGTTTTTTCTTTGCTTTATTGACCCAGTCGGGATCTGCCACCAGTGCCCTTGCTAAACCGACAAAATCCGAAACCCCTTCTTGTAACAGAGATTCAGCAAATGCCGGGTGCTTGACGGTGTTAACCGCTATGACCGGGATATTGACCGCTTCTTTTATAGTCTTGCCTAAATGCTTCTTCCAACCTTCCGGATAGAAATAAGGCTCCATAAATTTATAAGTAAAAGCGTAAGTTGCGTTGCTGACGTTAATCGCATCGGCACCCGCTTTTTCAAAACGCTGTGCCATTTGGGTAGTTTCATCTAATTGCAGACCACCTTCGATGTATTCCTCGCCGCTGATGCGCACCGAAATACCAAACTTAGGACCACAATATTGACGAATGCCACCAATAATTTGTTCGACAATCTTGGCACGATTCTCCAAGCTGCCGCCGTAGGCATCCGTCCGTTTATTTGTTGCTGGACTTAAAAATTGATTTAAAAGATAACCATGGGCCGCGTGTACTTCAACGCCGTCGGCACCTGCGGTTTTGGCTAATACTGCCGATGTAACAAATTTTTTGATCATGCCACCGATTTCTTTAAGCGTCATTTCCCGCGGTTTTTCTTGAATCAGTGGGCAGGGAATTGCTGACGGGGCAATGAGTTCACCAGCAGGTTGCAAACTACTTTTAGTTTGACGACCCGGATGGTGAAGTTGAACAAAGAATTTAGCTCCATATTGATGAATAGCTGTAGCTAATTTTTCGATATCAGCTAAATGTCTGGGATTGTTGAGCGCTATTTGACGAGGTGAACTAACACCCGTCTGAGAATCCACCTGACAATACTCGGTGATAATTAGACCTACTCCACCTCTCGCACGAGCGGAGTAAAATTCAATAGAATCTTCGGATACTGTGGAGTCCGCTGCCGCCAGTCCGTTACCCATGGCGGTCATTACTGTACGATTGCGAATAGGCACCGCGCCGATCTGGCCGGGCGTGAATAATTTCATATCATTCATGCTTTTGCTCTCCTTTTTTATACATCAGCCAGGGTAGAAAAGACTGATTGAACGTATAAAGACAACAAATAGCTTGAATCAACTCGTCAAATTAATCATACCAACCTGCAGTCAATTATCATATGGTCTAACGGTATAAGATAAAATATGTCACTTGTACTCTCGTCACATTCATTCCCCGTCTTATTGCATGAAGATTAGGCTCACCGGCTAAAGTTCTCTGTGAAGTATTGACATATATTTGTTAATCTGACACACTACACTCACACATAATTTAATTGAGTTTGATTGAGTTGTTCTGACAGTAAATTAATTTTATCCACCGTTTATTTATAAAAATCTATAAATTTATTTATTTTTCTATTTTTCACATTTACTGAAAGGAACATAAAATGGCTTACTTCGATTTTACTGACAGAGTTGCAATTATTACAGGCGCAAGCGGCGGCATTGGATCCGTTGTAGCACGCGCATTTGCGGAGCAGGGGGCTTCGTTGGCCTTGTTGGACATCAGCGAAGAATTATTAGAACCCATCTACACAGAACTAAAAGAAAAAGGATGCGACTGCATCACAGCGGTCTGTGACAACACCAAAGAAGAAGACATCAAAGCAGCTGTAGAAAAAACTGTTGAACACTTTGGTAAAATTGATATTCTGCTCAGCATCGCTGGCGGTAGCGGCGGTGGAAAAGTTGAAGACATGGACCAGGATTACTGGGACAATACCATGGCATTTAACATCCGTGGTGCCATGCAGCTCGGCAAATACGTCGTACCACATATGTTAGAGAGAAATTATGGACGTATTGTCTTAACTTCATCCGTTAATGCAGTCTTTGGCGAAAAAGTGGATCCCCTCGTCCGCACCGGATATTGTACGGCAAAAGCAGGTATCCTCGGTCTAACCTTAGCAATGGGTACCTATCTCGGTAAATATGGCATTACAGTTAACGCAATATGCCCAGGTGTTACCGATACCCCACAACCACGCAACTCATTGATGAAGTATCCTCCGTTTGAGCAGTGGTATAACGACCACAATCCGATTGGTCGGATCGCACAACCGGAAGAAATGGTAACAACTTATCTTTACCTCGCAGACGAAAATACAAGCCACACCAACGCGCAGTGGATCGTCGTTGACGGCGGCTTCACCAAGGCATAGTTTATCTAATTATATTTAATTATATTTTTTAGCATTATCGTATTCCTTTACTGATCACTGAATGTATCAACTATAAATTATTTGGCATCAATTAATAATGTACACTTGATGACATCATAACTTTTTAATTATTTTAACGCCTTGGATTACGTTTGCGATTAAGAGGACTGGTCGAATTCGATCAGTCCTCTTTGCTTGTGCATTGAACACATAAGCGCCGAATTATCTTGTATTAACGAACCATGGGTATTTTGATCGCAATGTTTTAAACTGTGCATAAAGACAATAAATGATCGATCCATCTTACAGCATTTGTATACTTTGATTAACATATTAATCAATTTGATGAGATAAGTATCTATTTGTCATCGGAATCAACTTTGATCAATGTGTTCCCAATACAAAATTCAAATGTTCATATGTGTCGAACCAAATCGGTTATTAAGTCAACTCGTCATTGATTTAATCCAAATCTTACTTGTCAGCTAATGCACAACACAACCCTATCAAACAAAATTATGTGTACTGAAACGGATCTTTATTTACATGATCGAAAGGAGATACTATCATGTCTAAAACTTTTATTGAATGGATGGCAACTGAAACCCCTACTCGTTGGTGCGTAGACCGTGGTAACGTCGTCGACGTTAAAAAGGCTATCGCACAAGGTTTCGAATTTGGTGCTGGTAACCCCTTGCTGACTCTGAAATCCATCAAGATGGAATGGGACCGCATGGAAAAAGAAGTCGAAGATACACGTCATCTTAAAGGCAAAGAGCGTTCATATGAACTCTATCGCCGTTACATGCTCCCCGTTTTCGAAGCTTGGATGCCTGTATTTGAGAAATACGAATCCGGCAACCGCGGCAGACAGTGCGTTATGGTTAACCCCAATGCCGGCCATGACTACGAAGAAATGGTCGAAGCTGGTCTTATGATGAGCAAATGGGCTCCGAACGTATCGATTAAGATTCCGGTAACCCAAGCCGGTTTGGTCGCTACCGAAGAATTGGCAGCTAGAGGTGTCCACGTCACCGGTACAGTCGGTTACAGTGTCACTCAAGGTGTCCAGTTTGCTGAAGCCCACGCACGTGGTGTAAGACGCGCTAAAGCCGCCGGTATCAAACCGCACGGTGCTAACTTCGCTCTCTTTACACTCCGTCTGAACCAATGGGTTGAAGAACACGCTAAGGGTGCTGGCTACAGCTACATCGACTATGATGTCGCTAAATGGGCTGGTATCGCTGTTGCAAAACGTATCAACAACGTATATGACGACTTTGGTTATATTGATGACAACGATCTGTGGTTCGTTCCTGCAGCTATTGAAACACCTCACTCACTACTCCAGTTCGTCGGTGGCCGTGTCCACTGTGACCTCTACTGGCCGGTAGTTGAGAGATTGAACGAGCACTTCAAGGATGCACCTCGCGAGTATCACTACGATGATCCGATCGATCCTGACGCATTGGATCGCTTGATGGGTAGCTCGCTGTTCCGCCAGATGTACGAATATGACGGCATCCCGACAGAAGATCTGCTGACCTTTGGTCCGATCCCCCATATCGCCGCATTGTTCGGTACCATGGGCTTTGATATGATCGCCAATCTCTAATTAAGTTTCCCAACCTTTCATAAGTTAATGAAGTGGGTTTGAATGGAAGTCCATCCAAACCCACTTTCACAAAATCAAGGGAATTTATTTGTCTTTGAAATAAGATGAGGGTAAAAGTATGAAGAAACAAAAATTTCATTATGCATGGGTCATAATGATTGCTTGTGCACTGACACAGATCGGTTCCCTCGGCGCCATAGTATATCCAATGGGTATTTTCTATCTTCCAGTGGCAGAAAATCTAGGCGTTGGTGTAGGTAGTGTCGCACTATCCCAGACAATCTTAGCTTTAGTGCAAGCATTCTCACTCCCCTATGCGGGCAAAATTTTAGCCAAAAAGAAAATTAATGTGGTCATGTCGATCGCCGGCGTCGGTTTCGCAATAGGCATGGCTTTACTATCATTCTATACACAAATCTGGCAATGGTATATCACCACTGCAATCATGGGCTTCTGCGCAGCATTCCTGTGCTTTATCCCCACACCTATCTTAATTAACAACTGGTTTGACAAGAAATCTGGTCTCGCACTCGGTATCGCAACTGCTACTGGTAGTTTGGGCGGCGCCGTTATCACGACGATTGGCGGCAAATTCATTGCTCAAAACGGTCTCCAATCAGGTTTCTATCTGTTGGCCGTGATCAGCGCTATCTTTGTCATCATTCCGTCGTTATTCTTAATTCGCTTCCGACCTGAAGACAAGGGTTTGGCGGCCTACGGTGCAGAAGAAGCCGCTGTCGAAGCAGCCGCTACTCCTGATGTCGCACCTAGAGCACTGCCGGGCATTTCTCTAGAACAAGCCAAAGGCAGTACCAGCTTGAAATTAATGCTATTGGGCGCAGCTCTTTATTCAACAACAGCTGTCTACCCTTCCCACTTGGTTCCGATTGGTACCTCCCTCGGCTTCGTAGAAAAAGCCGCACTTATTTCAGCTCTGTCCATGATCGGCTCCGTTCTATTAAAGATCATTATCGGCGCAATCAAGGACAAATCTGGACCTGTCAAGACAACTGTGATCGTTGGTTTCATCTGCGTTGCCATCTTTGTCTTGATGAACTTTGCAGGCATCAGCTTCGGTTTAATGGCTGTACTTGGCTTACTTGCAGGTATTGGACCGGCGACAGTTGGTATGATCCCTGCCTGGATGACAGCTGTAGGTTTCGGTTCCAAGGACTACAGCCGGATCATCTCACGACTTACAATGGCTTACTCATTGACAATGGGTATCTACTCCGCCCTTGTCGGTTACATCTTTGACTGGACCGGCAGCTACAATGTGGCCTTTATCATCACGGCTGTGTGTGCTTTCCTAGGCATCACATTCTTCCGCAGTTCAGTCAGCGCAAAGAACAACTTGATGTTGCAGGCTAAAAACGAACCCACCGCTGAAGCATAGATCTAATTAATAGTGTAGCCGCATAATAAAGAAAAGCGCGAAAAATCTGCTTGTCGGCGAATCAAAATCGCATAACAGATTTATTAAACACTATATCGCCATATTCGCATAGCGAAAGCTGATAAAAACAGCATAATTTTAATCACGCAATTGTTGTAATTCTTATAGCAATCTCCTGAGACCCTAGGTGTCTAGACTTTATGTAATAGCCGCATACATCTAGCACCTAGGGTCGAAATTTTAAATTTAATTAATCAACTTAATTCAAACTTTCATTGATCCCAAGATTTTAGCAGTACTAACAGACTATAATAGTGGCTGAGCACTATAGAATTTATTCAACCAAGCAATAGTGGAATCACGAGAAACGAAGAGGCACCTATCTATGAGTTCATATTACGATCTTTATAAAGAAAAATTGACAACCCCCGAGGCAGCTGCAGCACTGGTAAAATCCGGTGATTGGCTCGACTATGGCTGGTGTACAAGTCATTCTTACGACTTTGACCGAGCTTTAGCAAATAATCTGGACCATCTGCGAGATGTAAAAGTCCGCGGCGGTGTCGCCCTTTGGACGCCAGAAATTATCAAGGCCGATCCCACCGGTGAACACGTGGCCTGGCATTCATGGCATTCCACTGGTGCCGACCGCAAAGCCATCCAAAATGGCGGTGCTGCCTTCATCCCCGTTAAGTATTCCGAAATCCTGCGTCTGTATAGGGAAAATGTTGAACCCATCGATATTATGGTATTTCAAGTCACGCCGATGGATAAACATGGCTACTTTAACTTCGGTCCCAACGCCTCCCATACCCAGGCGATCTTAGAGCGCTCCCGCACCGTTATCGTTGAGATTAACGAACACTTGCCGTTCTGTTACGGTACCCGGGAGAACTTCATCCACATCTCCGACGTGGACTATATAATTGAAGGTACACAAGGCAAGATAGCCGCCATGCCCGCCGGCACATTTGATGATGTAGACATGGCAGTGGCAAAAATAATTACCGATGAAATTAGAGACGGCGACTGTCTGCAGCTGGGAATCGGCGGCATGCCTAACGCCATAGGCTCGCTCCTAGCTGAATCGGATCTCAAAGACTTGGGTATTCACAGTGAATTCTATGTCGATGCCTTTGTCGATCTCTCTGAGAAAGGCATTGTCACAGGACGCTATAAACCCTTAGATCCCTACACCCAAGTCTATGCCTTCGCGGCGGGTACCCAGAGATTGTATGACTTCTTGGATCAGAATCCCGCCTGTGTGACCAAGACGGTAGATTATGTCAACGGCATCTCCTCCATCAGTAAGATCCCCAATTTCGTTTCTATTAATAATGCAATTAACGTAGACTTATTCGGCCAGGTGGCCTCCGAAACGGCTGGATTTAAGCACATTAGCGGCGCGGGCGGTCAGTTAGACTTTGTTCTCGGTGCCTATGCCTCTCCCGGAGGCAGAACCTATATGTGCCTCTCGTCTACTTTCACAAAAAGAGATGGTACCATGGTCTCCCGCATCGTGCCCACCTTGCCCACCGGCTCCATTGTGACAGACACCCGAGCCAACGCCCAATTTATCGTCACCGAGTACGGCAAATTCAACTGCAAGGGCAAGAGTACCTGGGAACGCACCGAAGGACTCATAAATATTGCCCATCCTGACTTCCGGGATGAGTTGATTGAGTCGGCGGAAAAATTAGGCCTCTGGCGTCCATCTAATAAACGATAAAAAATCTCTCAGGTTAGGCGTGTAAACACCATCAGAGTTGAGCGGTGAATTTCGGTCACAGTTCGATCTCTTCGATTAAATTGGACGAACCGCCACCTGAGGTAACCAACTAAGTACCTGGTCTTGACTAGGAACTTCGTTGCTCGGCAACCTAACCGTGGCCTGGGCATTAGCCATCGCAATTTTCAGCAACTCTGCAATCTCACAATTTTCAACATATTCTCCAAACCTCTGATTCAACGGTGTAGTTGAGGCAAAGGCAGCCAACACGGCGGTCATGGCATCACCGGCACCTGTAAGATTGACGATGGTGGCATCGGGATCCGGCACGGGAGAAAAATACGTGCGCTCCCCGTCGGTGATCACAGCACCCCGGTTGCCGAGCGAGCATAGTATCAAGTCGCACGCCTTTGATCTGCAATACAGTTCGGAGGTCCGTGCGACTTGTTCTATTGTGTCACAGGGCAAACCAGTCAATTGCCTAAACTCGTCGAGATTAGGTTTAAATGCATCCACCCCCGCATTGATCGCCATTTTCATGGCAGCCCGAGATGCATCTAGGACTGTGATTCCGTTGGCTTCGTGGCTACTTTTGCTCAGGCGACTGTAGATATCTGCAGGAATTCCAGGCAATAAACTACCCGACAAGACCAGTACATTGCTGATCTTGGCACTATGGATGAGCATATCCACAAGACCGGCGGCCGTATCCGAATCAATCCGATCTCCGGTGCCATTGATCTCGGTCATCACCATATTTCCGTCTTCTTGACGCACGTTAACCTTAATGTTGATCCGCAGCTTACCGGGCACTCTATATTCACATGCTCCAAATCGGGCATCGGCGAAGGCGTTACTAAAGCCTCGCGAAGTCTCGGGCATCGCTAAAAATGTGCTGCTGTTGATACCTTGTTTGCTGAGGTGAGCGGCCACGTTGAGCCCCTTCCCTCCCGGCTGGGCAGTAAGTGATTCATACAGATTGAGGTCCCCGATGACGAGATCGGGGGCCGATACGGCGATATCCAAGCAAGGATTCAGACAAAGTGTCTGGACTGATCTCACTTGGTCGTTAAATAAAGTTTTTGCTAAATTAGACATTAAAATTAATAAGCCTTTCCCCAGATCACCATATGTTTTGCAGGCTTGCCACAACAGATACAGGTGTCGGACAGCTGTTCTTGTTCAAAGGGAAGACAGCGCGAGGTAGCACTGGTCTCGTCTTTGATCTGCTCTTCACAAGCCAGGTCACCACACCACATGGCTCTGACAAAACCCGGCTTCTCGGCAATGAGTTGGGTAAATTCAGCCCACTCCGTGGCATCGTATATGCGCTCAGACAGACGAGCTGCCGCGGCGTCATAGAGCGACTGCTGTATGGTCTCTAACAGAGCGGGTATCGTCTCGGTTAAATCGTCGATGGACAAGATCGTCTTTTCACCAGTGTCGCGGCGCACTGCCACCACTTGGTTGTTTTTGATGTCCCGAGGACCGATCTCAAGGCGCAGGGGCACACCTCTCATCTCATGTTCACTAAACTTCCAACCAGGCATGCGGTCGCTGTCGTCAATATCGACTCTGACCACCTCTTTAAGTGCATCTTTTAATTCATTTGCCTTGTCTAGAACCCCTTCTTTGTGTTGAGCAATTGGCACGATCATGACCTGAGTCGGGGCAACGTGGGGCGGCAAAACCAGTCCGCTGTCGTCACTGTGTACCATAATCATAGCGCCGATAATACGGGTGCTCATGCCCCAAGAGGTCTGCCAGACGTATTGCAATTCATTATTTTTATCGCTGTATTGGATATTAAAGGCTCGAGCAAAGCCGTCGCCGAAGAAATGAGACGTTCCCGATTGAAGAGCCTTGCCGTCGTGCATCATCGCCTCCACGGTATAAGTTTCTTCAGCACCTGCAAATTTTTCTTTATCAGTTTTTTGCCCTTTGATCACTGGGATGGCCAGCGTCTCTTCTAAGAAATCAGCATAGACATTCAACATCCTATGAGTCTCTTCTATCGCTTCCTCTGCAGTTGCGTGGGCGGTGTGACCCTCCTGCCAGAAAAACTCCGTCGTCCGCAGGAAGGGACGGGTGGTCTTTTCCCAGCGCACCACCGAGACCCACTGATTGTAAAGTTTTGGCAGGTCTCGCCAACTCTGGATGATCTGTGCATAGTGATCGCAGAAAAGGGTTTCCGATGTAGGGCGGACACACAGACGCTCTTGTAATTTCTCTTCTCCGCCGTGGGTAACCCAGGCCACTTCGGGGGCAAATCCCTCGACATGGTCTTTCTCTTTTTGGAGGAGACCTTCGGGAATAAACATTGGCATCAACACATTCACGTGACCAGTCTCTTTAAAACGGCGGTCCAAATCTTTTTGACAGTTCTCCCAGATCGCCGTGCCAAGAGGGCGAACAATCATGCAGCCGCGGACACTTGAGTAGGCCGCCAGTTCGGCATTGCGAACCACATCTGTATACCACTGGGAAAAGTTTTCCGATCGAGAGGTAATGCTTTCAACCAATTTCTTTTCTTTACTCATACTGATACTTTCTTAATCCTTTCCTTTTCGTTATATATCTTATCGATTTATTTAAGCATAACAATCGAATGACCTATGGATTCATTTTTGCTTAAAAAAACCGGACAGCAAAGATTGCTGTCCGGGACGATTATTACCGCGGTACCACCCGTTTTATCCCGCCATTGATCTGACGGAATCTCTCGCAACGATAACGGTCGCTAGCCGCCCGCCTCATCGGCGGGATCCTCGGGGGTGGGACGAAACAGCTGTTTCACATTCCCGTCAACGGATGGATCTCATATTCAATTGCGCATTCTATTATATTAGTTATTAGAGTTTGTGACAACTCAATTGCTACATCAGGTTATGACAACTCCGGTGGTCGAGGCAGAGCCTGTCTTGCCGCTAATTGTATTGGCGTGCGATCATGTCCTGCGAACCCGCTTTAGAGACATATAGTTTATGTAAATGCTATGTTGCCACTCTTTATTTCATCTCTATTTTTAACACTTCTGTGCTGACTCTTCATTTGTCAACCTGCGTCATCTTCGACGACCGTTTCAGCTTCGCTATCTTCCCCTGATGCCTCGTCATCGGTGTCACCCGTACAGTAATATGCATAAACACCATTGGCAATGCCCCTCGCCACTTCTTCTTGTCCATCAGGCGCACTCAAGATCGTGCGATCCGAACTATTGCTCAAAAAGCCCATCTCGACCAACACACTGTCTATGCCTGTACAACGCAAAAAGGCATAGTCACCTGTCAAAATTGGTCTCGCCTCCCTAACTTCTAATGCCGGCACAACGGCCACCGTTTCTTTGTAAATTAATTCAGCTAAACGCTGCCGTCCTGCGTCGTCATAACCTTGATAAATAGGATAAACCCGCTGCAGAGGATCGGCTACCATATCATAACTCACATCCTCAGACACACTGTCATAGAGCGTTCCGTTATCTAAATAATAGACTTGCATACCACCCACATCGGAATAGTATTCGTTAAAATTACAGTGCAGCGACAAATAGATCGCATGTTCGAATTGATTCTCGATGTCATAGAGCATACGAGTCTGACGCGACTGACCCACACCACCTAAGATATCTCCACCACCGCTGTCCTGATTTAATTCATAAATGCGATCAAAATGTTTTTGGTAGCTGTTGAGAGCGCTGACATTTGCATTCGGATCTGTGGCCAGCACATTCTTTTTAGCTTCATTAATAAAATATTCCCCGACCATGGCGCTGCGATAGTAAATAGAAATAAAATCATCGGTATCCCGCGTCATGATCACCGTAGCCCCCATCTCTTCGAGCATCGGTTTGAGTCGTTTGCCAATTTCAATATTGATATCTTTTTCTAGAACTTCGTGAGGAGCATAGACCGGATAGACGGTGCCTGCATCGATGCCACCGTGTCCACAGTCTAGAAAAATGACAGCTCCAGTCAAAGGTTTGGGATCATTGGCCTGGGATTTAAAGTCGCTTAGTTTAGGCGCTCCTCCCGTCACGTCTTCTGTGACACCGTTGACAGACGGCCACTTTCTAATAACCTCTCCCGGAGGCAAGAAATCCGCCTGTTGGGCAGTCAAAGACAGACCAACTCCTGACTTAGCCAGAAACTCATTGCTTCTACCTAAGTCTGACCTTTCGTCCGACTGTGACGGACTAGGCAAGTCAGCTTCTCCTGAATTAGAGCTGTCGGATTCACTTAAATCCACAATTTGAGTTTCGCGTGTAAAAAGATCCGGAAAGAGATCATCAAAAACCCCAGCTTTATAACCGACAAAGCCCGCCAAGCCAAACAAAATTATTACAAATACAATCAAAAAACGTAATAGACCCTTTGATCTCATTATTTATCACCATATTTTTCGACAATATAAGCAGCGATGCGCTTCGCCTCCGCGTCTATAACATCGTGGTCGTCCCCTTCAATCATGACACGAATCTGGGGTTCTGTGCCCGATGGCCGGACTAGAACGCGACCTTCATCGCCCATAGATCGATCCACTTCTTCAATTAGTGCCATGATCTCAGGATCAGCCATCGCCTTGGTCTTGTTTTCGTTGGGAATAAAAGCAGGTACGAGAACTTGGGGATAGACGTGCATGATACTTTCCATCTCTTCTAAGTCTTCGCCATGGAATTCAAGGGCCTGCAACAACGCCAAGGCACTCAAAAGTCCATCTCCCGTTGTCGCCAATTCAAGTAAAATCATATGTCCAGACTGCTCGCCGCCAAAGCCATAACCTTTGGTCTGCATTTCTTCTAGAACATAGCGGTCTCCAACTTTAGTACAAGCAATCTTTAAATCCAGCTTCTCCGCTGCTCGATGCAGACCTAGGTTGCTCATGACTGTAACGACCAATGTGTCCTGGGGAAGTCTCTGGCTGGCCTTGAGCTGACTCGCAATTATAACCATAATCTTATCGCCGTCCACCGGTCTACCTTGGGCATCGACAGCCAACATACGGTCGGCATCGCCGTCAAAGGCAAAGCCAATATCACACTTTTCTTCCCGGGTGATCTGGCAAAGTTTGTCCAAGTGAGTGGAGCCACAGCCATCGTTGATATTTAAACCGTTCGGTTGGTTTGCAATGACAACGATCTCTGCACCCAATTCCCTAAAGAGGGAGGGCGCTAAATAACTGGCCGCACCATTGGCACAGTCAATGGCAATCTTCGTGCCTTTGAGATCAAGACCCAGACTATCTTTCAGATACTGGAGATAAATATTTTGACCTTTGCTATAGTCAAAAACACGCCCTAAATCCTCGCCTATTTTTTCTTGGCGCGGATCGCGGCTGTCAGCTTTGATCATCCGTTCTATCTCATCTTCCACAATATCAGCTAGTTTAAAACCTTGTTTATTAAAAAATTTAATGCCGTTAAATTCAAAACTATTATGGGAAGCAGAGATCATTACGCCGGCATCAAATCCCTGTGTACGAGTTAAATAAGCAACGCCCGGTGTCGGAATGACATCGGCAAGATACACATCGGCTCCGGACGATGTAATACCGGCAACAAGAGCCGCCTGCAACATTCCCGCTGAAATCCGGGAGTCATGACCCACTAGAATGCGTGGTCTGGGACCCGCTGGTTCTGCCAAAACCTTCGCGCCACAATAGCCTAAATTAAATGCTAATAGCGGTGATAACTCTGTGTTCGCTACTCCACGCACACCGTCTGTACCAAATAATCTACTCATGGGATTTCCTCTCTACTTCTCAAATGCATCTAAATTAAGCTCAACTATACTTTATTCTTAACTATATTTTGCTAAAACATTTGATTTGATCTTCTGTTTCAATTTAATTGTTTTTACTCTTCAATCCTCAAACTGATATCTAGACATTTACAAACCTTGACAAGGAGGCATTTGCCCTGGCATTACACCGAAAATTCAGGACTTTAGACTGATCAGTTTACGAATCTGGAATAACCGAAGGCATCCCTACGGGAATTGTGGTTGTCTCTGAATCTGTCTGGCTCGTCGCTTCTTCCGCAGTCGGTGAACTGGATTGTGGTAGACTAATTAAACCTTGACTACTGGACTGCTCCGACGGCATTGTTGTCATCTCAGTTGACGTTGACTCTGTCTGCTGGGAAGTGGTCGTCTCGATAACAACGGTAGTCTGACCCGGCTCCAGAATCTCTTCATTATCAACAAAGCCATCTCCCGCCGGATAAAATGAGACATACAAGGTCGGCGGTATGCGCTTTGTAACTTTATATGCGGTACGGAAGAGATGGCGCACATCAACCTTTACATCTAATTTGACCAACACCGATGGGGCTCCTTCGTTAAACTGCTGTTGAATAGCCGCTACATCCAAGTCTTTAAAATCCAAACTTGCCGTGATATTATCGCCTGTCATCATGGATTCGTACTCTTTTCGGGTGCGAATTTCCAGATTGACTACGTTGTCGGCCTTGCGATAATCCATATTAGCCTGATCCAGTACATTCATATTGTAAATTTGAACCGGCACCGTCACAGTAACTGTACGGATCGGATTGATCGTTGCTTGGACGTAAAACCAGAACAGCAGGGCAGCGAGAATGGCAACAATCTTCAACGAACGCGTTTGGCGACGCTGGGGTGTTTCGACCTCACCGTCACCGATACCGATGGAACTATCGTCATCCCTATATTGTCGTACAAAAAATCGCTGCCATAATCGTTGCAACAGAGGTCCTTCTGCCCGTACTTTTTTCGGCATCATCAAGCGCAAAATTATACGACGCAATTTTTCACTATCGTTAATGCGGTATAAGCGACCTTCTAACGTAAGAGAAATTGTGCCCCTTTCTTCGGACACAACGACACCAATCGCGTCGCTCATTTCACTGGCACCAATGGCCGCACGATGGCGGGTACCCAGACCATCTTTTACCCGGGTATCTTCGGAGAGGGGAACATGGCAACGAGCCGCATATATCCTACCGTTGCGGATCAACACGGCTCCATCGTGCATAGGTGAACCCTCATAAAAAATCTGCATGAGATTCATCGCCGTTACTGCTGCATCTACTTTTATCGCATTGGGCTGATCAGCTAACTCCGCCGTTGAAGTCTGTCGCTCGATAATAATCAGCGCACCACAGCGATCCCGTGCCATATTCTTGCAAGCGATGGCAATTTCTTGAGCCAATTGTTCCACTACTGTCTCCGTTGTCGTGGGCTCACCGGAAACTGTACTGAGCAAACCGCCGGTCTTTCGCCCCATCTTCTCTAGAGCGCGCCGCAATTCTGGTTGGAAAATAACTAATAAAGCAATAGCTAAAAATGATATGGTGCTGGAAAGTATATAGTTCATAGTCTGTAAGCCAAGAAAACCGCTAAATAGACTAAAAACAATGATCAAAATTAAACCTTTAAGGAGTTGCCAAGCTCGAGTGTTCCGCACAAGTGCAAGAACAAAATAAAATACGGCAGCACAGATTGCTATATCAATCACCGTGCGGACAATATCCCATCCATTGCCAAACACAAACAAGGCGCTCGCAATTCCTTCGAACACCTTATTGAAAAAGGCAACAACATCGTCAATAAATTGAATGGCGATGACTAAATGGGGCATATACGCCGAATCCTTTCCTATGATCCTAAATGAACAACCCTCGCGAAGATCTCAATGCTTATTTTATGTGTTCGGACTCTTTACGTCGAGCGACAATTTCGTTACCTATTAATTTCGCGTAACTGTTCAATTTTAAGTTACTATTCGTTTACTAAATTCAAGCTGCTAATCTAAAACTGCGTTGCAAGCACTTATGTGCTCAAGCAGACCAATCGTTCTACAAATCCGTCAGGACTCCTCACTGTAAGTCATTTTGTCCCGCAGGAATGTACCGTTATTTAATTCGTCAAAGGCTTGTTGAAGCTCTTCCTTTGTATTCATGACAATCGGACCACCCCAAACTACCGGTTCGTCCAAGGGCTGAGAACTCATAAAGAGTACTTGCGCCGGTTCTTCGGTAGCACCAATGGTAATGCGATCACCTTTCGAAGATAAGACAGCAGTTTTAGCAGCGACCCTCTCGCCACCGACCATGGCATCTCCTTCGATTGTAAATAACACCACTGTGTGGTTCGCCTCGGTATTAAGCACCAAACTGGCACCCGCATCTAAATGCAGGTCATAATAATCCAAAGGTAGATACTGTGCCTGGTGTCCTTCGGCATCGTCGTAACGACCAGCCAATACCCGCAAATGACCACCTGGGAAAGACACTTCCGGAATGGCTTCCCGCTTGACGCTGATATAAGCAGGTGCAACCATCTTGTCATCTGCTGCCAAATTGAGCCACAGTTGAACACCCAACATTCTTTCTACTGCAGGTAATGTCTCTTCATGTAAGATACCAGAACCCGCCGTCATCCACTGGACTTCACCATCGCTGATGGCATCTTCGTGACCCAAGCTGTCCCTGTGGACCATGCCACCTTTATAAATATAACTGATGGTTTCAATGCCCCGATGAGGATGCATCGGAAATCCTGCTATATAATCGTCGGGATTTACACTGTCAAAGGAATCCAACATCAGAAAGGGATCGAAGTCTTTTACTGTATTTTTTCCTAGTACTCGGATTAATTTGACGCCTGCACCGTCGACGGCCGGCATGCCTTGCACCTTTTTTAAAACTTTTCTATCCAAAATGCACATCCCTTCATCTACAAATGAATCTTATAGAATTTTTATTTTATATCAAATATCAAGTTCCTTTAAATTAACATCTAAATTACACCGTATAACAAATTATAATATACATTACGCAGGCTTTGTTGCCATATGTCGTTTTATGACAATACATAACAAAAATGTAATGAACATGCAAAGAGGCAACATAAAGAAGGAACGATAGGCATCTAGGTAACTATTTAAAACTCCCATAAACCCACTGATCAGCATAGCGATCAGTGTCGCTCCCGTCAGTATAAATCCCATGGCATAGGCCGATCCTTTAGGAAATACTTTTTTCACCGTCGTAACTACTCCGGGATAGACAACGGCAAACGCAAGTCCCGAAGCACTGATTAGCCAGAGGCCATGTCGTCCAAGTATGGTACCGCCAAAGAGACTAAGCATCGCCACAGCCGCATAAATAATCATACTGCGATAAAGTCCCAAGCGATCAGCAATGAAACCACCGGTAAATAGCCCGACAACCCGCAACAAAACAAAAGCGGTCATATAGAGACCCCGTTCATAACTGCCAAAGTTATACATCTCAGCCATGTAGTTGATGAACCAATTGCCCATACCATAAGTCGTTCCCAGATAAGTTGCCATTGCACCGATCAATATGTAGAGGATGGGTTGGCGATGGATAGCCCGCCGGGTTGAACGATCTAAAGGTTCGCTCTCACCACCTGCCTTATAGGAAATTGGCGTTGGGATCAAGATAATAAATACAATGACCAGACCGACAAGCATAGCACCATACAGATAAGGCCAAGGTACATTCCTAGCTAATAACTTGCCAGACACAAACTGGATCAAACCATTGCCACCGCTATAACAACCGTGGATGACATTCATCACCACCGCTGTGGACGCCACGTGCAAAATAGGTCCGAGGGAATTGACAACTACATTAAACAGCGCCATACCGGTGTTGAGTAAGAACATGCCACAGACTAATTGAATGAACGAGCGGCTGGTCATAATGATTAGTAAACTGCCACTGCCGATCGCTGCCCCCATATAAAGACAACGTTTAAAGCCTAGGCGTTCGATCAAGAGACCGCTGAAAAATTGAAAAATAGCATAAGAAAGCATGGCACTCATAAGCAACACACTGATTCCTCGGTCATCCACCCCAAAATTATCCTTGAATGTAGGCACGAGGATGCCTTTAAGGTTGTCGCTCATGGCTACGATGACATAAATTACGGCCAAAAGTATAACGATGACGGTGTTGCGCCTGTCATGCGTCTTTGCCACTTAATACTACCGTCCTTCCCTGAAAGAATGATTTATTTACGGTTAGAGTTACAACTGATTTAATAACTTTTCCACTAATTCGATAGCTCTCTAAATTCGATAGTCCTCTAATTAGATATTTGAATTTCATGTGTTAATTGACAATCATACTGTTACCCTTGATCACGCGACCTATCAAACAACCCGATCCGAACATCCTACAACTTACTCGTCATTCACATAAAGTGTGCATACCTCCAGTTTTACCTATAGCACATCTCAGCAATGACCGACAGCCTCTTTCAGAAATATAAATCGACTAGCCAGAGACTAGCGCTCCTCTCGAAAATAGGAGTGTCCCAAAGCAGCCGGTCCCATCCAACCCTTGCGACCGCGAATATAACTGGCAATTAAGACAATAATTGTCATGATATATGGATACATATTGAAGGCATACTCTGAGAAGATTGCCAGTCCAGCCACACCGGGAAACAAGGTGGGCAAACGCAGGCCGATGATATCCAATAGACCAAAGAGGAATGATCCAAAAATCGCTTTAATCGGATGCCAACGGACAAAAATAACTAATGCCACAACGATCCAACCTCGACCTCCGGTGATATTGTCTGTCCAGGTGCCGATATGAGCTAAGGGATAGTAGGCTCCCGCCAGACCAGCCAATGCCCCGCCAATCAAAATACCTGTGTATTTCACTCGATTGACGTTGATACCTGAGGCATCTGCCGCCGCCGGACTCTCGCCGACAGCACGCAGATGCAGACCCGCTCGCGTTTTAAACAGGAAAATATACAATATAATCGCTAAAATAATAGCCAAATAGACAAAGATATTGTGTTTCAAAATGGCCTCATTGATAAAAGTCAAGACCGGACCGATCACCGGTTTATTCTCTATGCCATCCAAATTCAGCGTCAGCGGACCTTTGCCAAAAAATTGGGTCACTGCGCTGGGCACATTAGCACCGTTACCGAGCTTGCCGATCGTGTTGCCCAACCCAACACCAAATGTCGTCAAAGCCAAGCCCGTCACAGTCTGATTGGCTCTCAAAGCAACAGTTAAAAAAGCATATACTAGAGATCCAAACATAGCTCCTAACATACCGCCGAGAAGTGCTAAAATGACACTTTCAGTGTGCAAAGCAACTGTATAAGCTAGAGCTCCTCCGAGCATCATCATGCCTTCCACACCCAGATTGAGGTGTCCTGCCCGTTCAGTCACAGTTTCGCCGAGAGCACCGAGAATCAGAGGGGTGGATATACGAATGCCAGACGCCAGCAACAGCGCAATAGAGAGGGAAACGGAATTCATTACGCAGCCTCCTTCGTTGCTTTGGACGGATATTCCCGCACTAGGCGATAATTAACAAAGAACTCACAGCCTAAAGTGCCAAATAAAATCAGTCCTTGAATGGATTCAGCCAGTGCGGCCGGAATACCTAAAGCAAGCTCCATGCCCACAGCCCCTTGGGTCAGAGCGCCAAACAGGAAGCCAACGATCAGGATGCCCACCGGCGATAGTTTGGCAAGCCAAGCGATGATAACTGCAGTGAAACCACTGCCGCCACCGATCGACTCGGACAAATTGTATGTCGTGCCGGAAAGTTTGACCATGCCCGTCAATCCAGCGATAGCACCCGACATACAGATGCCAATTAAAATAACTCTGTTTACATCCATGCCGGCATATCGAGCGGTATTTACACTGGCACCGACGACGCGAATTTCATAACCGATTTTGGTACGGCGCAACAGCATTGAAACTAGAACGACAAGTATGATAGCGATGATCCAACCGATATGGATACCAAACACCTTAGGCAATATGGCATTGTTGGGTACTGCTGCAATCTTGGGAAACCCCATCGCTTTGGGATCTTTCCAGGTCTGGGTGCGCAGCATCAATACATAATATTGCATGACGTAGTTTAGCATTAGCGTAAACAACGTTTCGTTGACGCCAAATTTAGCTTTAAAATATGCCGGAATAACAGCGATCAACATACCTCCCAAGAGACTCCCCGCCGCCATTGCCAAAAGCATAATGATCTTAGGCAAACTGGTGGGCAAATTGTGGGAAATAAATGTGGCAACCACCGCACCAGCTAAAAGTTGACCCTCGCCGCCAACATTGACATAGCCCATATGGAACGCAATGGCCACACCGAGGGAAATAATGATCAGCGGAATGGCTGTTATAATTGTGCTCCTGATATTAGACATAGAGCCGAAAGCACTTTTAAACAGAGATCCGAAGGCCTGCCAAGGATTATAACCCATGACCCCTAGCAAAATAGCAGCAACCAAAAATGACAACACAATAGCGATGACTCGGATCAAAGCCGCCTTGCCGCCGGCAATGTGGTCCCGTTGGACAATTCTAATTCTCAACTCCTGACCTCCTTGTCTGCTGGATCTGCCTGCCCTTCCAATAGCGCAGCGGATCTCGATTTTTCTGCAGGTGACAACTCCACTGTACCTGCCATCATCAAGCCCAGTTCCTCCTTGTCGGTCTCCCGCGCGTTAACAATACCTGTCACCTCTCCTTGGCACAACACCATTATGCGGTCGCAGAGTTCCATCAATACATCCAGATCTTCACCGATATAGAGGATCGCTACACCTTTTGCCTTTTGCTGATTGAGCAAGTTATAGATCGTGTGAGAAGAGTTGATATCCAATCCCCGCACAGCATAAGCAGTAATTAAAAGTTTGGGATTTAAATTGATCTCCCGCCCAAGAATAACTTTTTGAATATTACCCCCGGAAAGCCGACTAACGACCTGATTGACGCTGGGGGTTCTGATCTCCAATTGGTCTACAATTGCCGTTGCCTTGTCTTCGGCCTCCTTGCGATGCAACCAAGGTCCTTTATAGAAGGCATAGTCCTTCAACATTACATTGTCCACGATGTCCATATTGGCCACTAGACCCATGCCCAATCGGTCTTCGGGAATAAAACTCATGCTGATGCCCATTCTGATGATCTCTCTAGGCGTGTGTCCAAGTAGGGATTTTCCATCAAATTCGATGTGTCCTGTCGCCTTGGGCTGCAAACCAGCGATGGCTTCACACAGTTCTTTTTGACCGCTGCCCGCCAGTCCGGCGACACCTAAAATTTCCCCGGGACGCATATCAAAGGTGACGCGATTCAACATCAAGCTGCCGTGTTCGTCTCGGACCGATAAATCCTCAACATTTAGACAGACAGGTCGAGGCAGGGGGTTGGGTCGCTCGATCGACAGATCCACTTGATGGCCCACCATCAATTCAACCAATGTCTGAGGTGTAATTTTCTCTGTAGAAATCGTACCTACCATTTTACCTGCCCGCAAGACAGTCACCTGACTACAGAGATCCAAAACTTCATTCAATTTATGACTGATAAAGATCACCGAGCGGCCTCTGTCCCGCATGCGGCGCAGGACATTAAACAGACCTTCGATCTCCTGCGGCGTCAGCACCGCCGTCGGTTCATCCATAACCAGGATCGTGGCGCCGCGATACAACACCTTCATAATCTCCACATTTTGTTTCTCGCCGACGGACATATCTTTAACTAATTTCAGGGGGTCCAAGACTATGCCGTATGCCTCGGAGAGTTCTTTCAGCTTTTTGACAACAGCATTTTTTCCCAAACTGAGACCACTGCCCGTACCTATAATGATATTCTCCCAGGCTGTCATGTGGTCAATCAGCTTGAAGTGCTGATGAACCATGCCCACCCCTTTTTCTAGAGATTGACGGGGGGACGTAAAGCGACAAAGCTCACCGTTGATATATATCTCTCCAGCGTCAGGGCTGTAAATACCTGCCAGGATATTCATTAGAGTGCTTTTGCCAGAACCATTTTCGCCGAGCAGCGCATGGATCTCTCCTTTTTGAAGAGTAAAATCAACATTGTCGTTGGCCTTGACTTTACCAAAAGATTTGGCAATTCCGATCATCTCTAGGATCGGATTTGACACTGTCTGTTGCATGGCTATACCGCTCTTCCTCCTTATCGGTTTTCTACCGACTTTACAGTTTCATACTGCATTTTTGTTTTAAGCTGCTCAAATAGCTCTTCACCGACCGGTAGTTAAACTCTAAATAAGATCTAATTGTGAATTTATCAAGTTGTCATTTCCCCTTTTAAAACCGCGGTTGGCGTCCTGGGAAAACTACTTTCACATTTATTAAAAACAACATTCGGTGTTAACCCTTAAGGGCTAACACCGAAAATTATTTAATCGATTAAATAAATCGAAAATTTAGCAGCAAACGATCTCGCATAGTGCCTTAATTGCTGGGGATCTGACCCAAGACGCCTTCTACGAAATAGTTCATTTCCATCTGTTCTTCGCGGGACAGACTCTTGCCAGCCGGGCAAACTTCGTTGCCATCTTGATCCTTTAATGGACCAGCAAAGACAAAGGCATTGCCTTCTTCGGCGATTTGTGGCTCAAGTTCTTCCACGGCAGCTTTCGCTTCTTCCGGAACTAGGTCAGTCAACTCATCGAGGGCAACCAGACCTTCCTTCATACCGCCCCAGCTCTCTTCAATAGTCCATGTGCCATTCATAACGGCATTCATTTTGTGCTCATAGTAGCTGGACCAATCCCACAGGGGTGCGGTCAAGTAAGCATCGGGAACCACTTCGGCAGCACTCAAGTCATAGCCAATCGCAAATTTACCGGCATCCTCAGCGGCCTTTAATGTGGACGGCGTATCCTGATGCATGGCTAGAACGTCACAACCTTCGTCCAACAGTGCTTTGGCTGTTTCAGTCTCTTTGCCTGGATCAAACCAAGTCATGGAAAATTTCACCGAAACGGTCGCTTCGGGATTGACCGAGCGAACACCCAGTGTGAAGGCGTTGCAGCCACGGATTACTTCGGGAATCGGCTGAGCAGCGACGTAACCGATCTTATTGCTCTCAGTCTTATAACCGGCGACGATACCAGACAGATAACGAGCCTGTTCGATCTGACCAAAGTAGTTGTCCATATTTTCGCTTGTCATAAAGCCCGAGCAATGTTCAAATTTGACGTCGGGGTAGTCGTGGGACAGGCGCTCCAGCGTCTCCATATAACCAAAGCTAGTAGCAAAGATGAGACCACAGTTCTGCTCCTCAATCATTGTGCGCACTGCATTCTCAGTTGCCTGAGCATCTGTGTCCGGTACATTTTCTTTTTCAAACAGCTGAACTTTGTCAGCGCCGATGGATTCAACAGCTTTGGCAAAGCCTTCGGCGTGTCCCTGAGACCAGCCACCGTCTGTTTTAGTACTTATATAAAGTATACCGACATTCAGTTTGTCTGTAGCAGCCGCGGTATCAGCGTCCGCCTCATCTTGCGCTGTCGTCTCTGCATCAGCATCAATTTCTGTTTCGGCAGCCGCGGTAGTGGTATCTTCGTCACCCGACTTGACGCTGCCTTCACAGCCTGTCAGCGCGAAGCCCGCCACTATGCCCAAAGCGGCAACCAGAGCTCCAATTTTTCTGAATTTCATTGTACTCTTTCCTCCAATTAATCTCTAAAGACAATTCTATGATTTGCCATCGATTCAATGATCGCAAGAGACTCGATCCTGTAGCCTTTTTCGCGCAAGCGGTCACCACCATGTTGGAAGCCTTTTTCAATTACAATCCCAGCTCCGCACAGAGTCGCTCCTGCCTGCTCAATAATTTCAATTAGCCCCCGCAAAGCCTGCCCCTCTGCCAAGAAGTCATCAATCAATAACACCGTATCGGCCTCGGTCAGGTACGCCTGCTCGACGACAATACGGTATTCTTTGCGTTTGGTGAAAGAAAGAACTTTCGTTTCATAAGTTCTTCTGTCTAACGTAATTGATTTGGTTTTTTTGGCAAAAAGCAACGGCACGCCTAGATGGAGACCCGTAAAAATGGCAGGCGCAATGCCCGAAGTCTCAATCGTCATCACTTTGGTTACTCCACAGTCAGCAAATCGTTCAGCAAACGCTAAACCGATCTCGTTCATCAACTGAGGGTCAATCTGATGATTCAGAAAGCTGTCTACTTTTAATACATCCACTCCGGAAATAACGCCCTTTTCCATTATGGCCTGTTTGAGCTGCTCCATGATCACCTCTTTATGTTCATTGATCAATAACGACTATATTATACACAGATCTTACCTTTAACGGCACCTTAACATTTAATTTTATTTGATTGTCACGAAAGATGGTATTTTTGTTGTCAGAGTTAAAGCAATTTATCCAAAGAATCATAAGTCAGAGCTGCGTTGTCCAATTAGTGAATCAATTTTCAGACCTTTCTCTAAGTCTGCTAAATTCAGTAACTGAATCTTACGACCGTCCACTTTGATCAATCCATCTTTTTCCATCTTGACTAACTCGCGAGAAAAAGAGGGGCGGGGCATCGCCAGTAGGCGGGAGACAACTTCTTTCGAAACAGGTAGAACCACCTGGGGAGGTTCCTTGCTTATATCGGAAGATACAGCCCATCCACTAATGCCATCTTTATTCTTTCGAGCCGCACTCCTCTGGGCTGCAGTCCGCTGATTGGAATACAGGTCTAGTAA
This sequence comes from Clostridiaceae bacterium, assembly GCA_012520525.1. Taxonomy (GTDB): domain Bacteria; phylum Bacillota; class Clostridia; order Saccharofermentanales; family Fastidiosipilaceae; genus JAAYOA01. Next base: position 30,882 of record JAAYOA010000087.1, read on the forward strand.
ATAATTGGAAATTTTTCCCCTCAATGTGCGCTGGGAAAGAACCATGATGCGCTGATTTTGCTCCTGAATCCGATCCGACATAAATGCCAAGAATGAACGGATGATCTCAGGATTCTCAATAAGTAGGGGCAGAAGAACATCCATCGTCATAGAAATAACTTTAACGTGGGTAACAGCCTCAATACTATAAGGCCAAATCCGACGAGAACTGAAGACCAGATCTTCACCGAACACATTCCCTGTACCGAGGAGATCCAGGGTCACAAACTCACCGTCGAAGGAATACTTCTGCAGAGCTACCTGACCTTCAAGAACGACACCCAGTGCCTTACATTCGTCTCCTTCGTTGACCAACATTTCCCCTTTGTAAAATACTTTAATGGAAAGGCGGTTGCAAAAGTGACCGAATGTGTCGTGGTTTAATTTTTTGAAAATAGGCGATTTTGCCAGCGCATCGCACGCTTTTTTCATATTTCTCTCTCTGCCATTCCTTTTTAAATTTTAAAAACAACTCTATTCTAACATATTCGAATTATAATAATAAATGTGCAATCTTGTTTATAAATTGGCTCTGTCCAATTATTCATAAAAAAGATTGACTGTGACCTCGTATTATTTTGACAAATAGCTTTGTCGCCTCCTATTTGAAAATCATTTCAAACAATAGCGATATCATTTTTTAGCTGCATATAACACTTGGTTTTGTCATTAAAATTAAAATAATTTGCTTAGAAATCGACTATAATAAAACTATAATAAATCATCAAATTATTATAATGCAATCAATGCACGATAAGATGAAAATCTCAAGAACTATGTATTGTCAAAATCACAAATATAACACTTAATTAAGGAGGCTAATATGGAGTATCGCATCGAAGGTAGTAATCTGCCCGTTGTCACCTGTTATCTTAATAATGGCGAGCGCATGATGAGTCAGGCAGGAGCTATGTGCTGGATGAGTCCCAATATTAAAATGGAAACTATTGGCGGAGGCTTTGGCAAGGCCATAGGACGTATGTTCTCAGGAGAAAGTCTGTTCCTGAACCAGTACTCCTCTAACGGTCAAGGCATGGTTGCATTTGCCACCAACGTGCCGGGTTCTATCCGACCCGTTCAAATTCTGCCCGGTCAAGATATCATTGTTCAGAAAAGCAGCTTCCTAGCCATGGAACCGGGCGTTGAATTATCCGTCCACTTTCAGAAACGTCTCGGCGCCGGATTTTTCAGCGGCGAGGGATTTATAATGCAGCGCCTGAGCGGTCAAGGTATGGCCTTTGTAGAGATCGACGGATCAAGTGTGGAATTTGACCTGCAACCAGGTCAACAAATGATCGTAGATACCGGCTATCTAGCTGTCTGCTCCGCCACTTGTACTATTGACATTGTCACTGTGCCCGGCATGAAAAATGTCCTCTTCGGCGGTGAAGGTCTCTTCAACACCGTCATCACCGGACCTGGTCATATCATTCTCCAATCCATGCCAATTGCCAAATTGGCCGGCTCTTTAGGTCCATTTATAGCTAAATCCTAAAAGATCGGTTGTAAGGACCTCCATGACAACCCAATCCGGTTAGAAGGAACGTCAATACCAAGTAAGTTTTACACATTTTTATCTTAAAATTAGACGGCGACCCACGTCAGGTCGCCGTTTAATATGTAATTTCTCTGTTGTAATCACTCTTTTCGCTGCAACCATCTTGCGAGGTAAGTGTTAAATATCACTGCGATCTTCACGTAGGCGAGCAGCTTCTTCGGGGTTCAACCCCACCATGGCTTCACCCAAATTGGTTGATACTTCGGTCAACAGGTCGTAATTCTCATAGTTTGCTACCGCCTTGACGATGGCTTTGGCTCGCTTGACAGGATCGCCAGAGCGGAAAATACCTGAACCGACAAAGACACCCTCAGCTCCCA
>JAAYOA010000088.1 GCA_012520525.1 Clostridiaceae bacterium
CACTCCTGAAAAAATATACTCAATTACAGCGGCGGTACCGCACAGGTCTTGCACCTGTTTCCCTTTTCCTCGGAACTATTCTATTAATACAATTCTATATTATTAGTTAGCCATTGTAAATCGACGGCGGATCAAGTCTGTTTTTAAAAAATTATATGAATAATAACCAAGATTATTATTCAATACCGTACTTGGTCTTGACTCTTTGAATCTTTTCGCCGATCGGCTTTGACAATATAAGTAAAAAAATGACGTTCGACACAGCATAAATTATGGTAAAAGGCAAAGCTGAGACCAGCAATGCAGCAAAACGGGTAGTATTAAATCCTTGTTCCCACCAGACCACCGTCCATGCATCCATTAACACCGAATAAAAAATACCTGCAAACACACCGTAAATTGACAATAAAATTTTATTGCCTTTAAGGCGATTTGCTAAAACACCTGCGATATAGCCTATAAGTCCCCACGTAAACATTTGAAAAGGCGTCCACGGTCCCTGTCCAAAATAAAAGTTTGACACCACAGCTGTCAGAGCACCGGTCAAAAATCCCGCTTCCCGACCAAAATAAATTGCAGTTATAACGACCATAGCTGTAACCGGTTTAAACCCTGGCAGCATGGCGAAAAGCAATCGACTGAGGATGGAGAGGGCCGTCATTACGGCAATTAATACCAATTTTACTGTACCGTGCTGTTGGCGTTCAAAACTAACAAAAAACGGAATCAGAGATAAAATGGTCAGGGCAATCGTAATAAATGCATAACTCTTATATTCAAATAGAATGGCTCCCGCTACAATTATTGCAGGAATACAGATAAATAATATGAATATAGTTATGATTTTTTTAATTTTAGGACGCCGCTTTTCCTCAATATTGGAACCACCTAATTTAGGACTCGTCATTCATCTGCCTCCTATACCTGTACCGTTTTCTCCTGTGCCTGAACCGTTGATGTTTCGCCTTTGCTCAATGCGATGACTTCTTCACAGAGTATAGCGTTGGGGAAAATATCTCGAGCAATGCGACTGGCTGCGGTAGTGTAAAAACTATTGTCGGAGAAAAAATCATTTGGTCTTCCTTGGGAGATAATGCTGCCATCAAAAACTAAAGCACAGCGGTCAGACACCTGAGCTGCAAATTCCACGTCATGGGTGACTAAAACGATCGTCTTTCCATCACTACGTAGAGCTTGCAGAAGTTCTGCCATCATGATCTTAGCAAAGGCGTCGATCCCTTTGGTCGGTTCATCTAAAAGAACGATCTCCGGTTGTGTCAACAACAGTTTGCCCAGGGCACATTTTTGTTGCTCGCCGCCGCTCAGATCAAAGGGATGACTATCCAATAGCGACTCAATTCCGATGGTTTTTGCAACGTCTTCGATTTGACTGTCTTGTTCCTCTTTGCCAACCTCCATCGTCTTTAACAAGTCATAGTAATCCTCTCTTACACTTTTCTTTAAAAACATAGCAGCAGGATTTTGAGTCAGCAGAGCTAACTTATTGCGGTAGATAGCATTTCGCTTATAGGCACTTATTTTTTTACCATCAATTAAAACTTTTCCCTTGTAAGGTCGCTCCAGACCTGCTAATACGTTTAATAAAGTCGTTTTACCCGTACCGTTGCCTCCTAAAATACCAAAGATCTCTCCTCGGCGTACTTTTATATCCATGCCCTTCAGTACATCTGGTAAATTCTTGTCATAGCGAAACCATAAATCCGCTGCAGCAATCACCTCATCGCTCTCGTCGGAAGACTGGGTAGGCGATTCAGGAATCCTCTCCCCCTGTAAATGGCTAAAACTAACTCGCAGCATATCGCGCCCGGAGCGAACTGTCAGTGGACAAGGCGGTTCTAAATCCAATCCCGCCCAAATCCTTGCTGCGCTGGGTAAGCCTGCAGCTAGGGGATGACCTTTCATACTCGTTGCCACCTTGTCCGGTTCGTCATTAAACTCAAGGTGACCGGCAGACATCATCATGACCACATCTACATATGGGAAAATTTCCTCTAGACGATGTTCGACAAGCAAAATGGTCAAGCCAAGATCCCGATTGAGCTTGTGCAGTGTTGCCAAAAATTCACTAGCTGTGATGGGGTCCAGCTGCGCAGTCGGCTCATCTAAAAGTAATAGTTTGGGCTGCATAGTCATAACCGATGCTAAATTCAACAATTGTTTTTGTCCCCCGGAAAGGGAATCCGTTGACTGATGATACCAATTCTGGATACCAAAATAACTGGCCATTTCCCCTACCCTACGTCGAATGGTAGGGGTATCTGTGCCCAAACTCTCCAGACCAAAGGCCAATTCGTGCCACACCTTGTCAGTGACAATCTGTGCGTCGGGATTCTGACTGACAAAACCAATATCAGTGGCACTGACCCTAGGATCTAGGTCAGTCAGCGAGGTCTCGTCATACCAGATGTCTCCCTTTAGCTCACCAAACGGTGCCACTTCCGGTTTTAATAGACGTAGCAGTGTTGTCTTGCCACAGCCAGAGGCGCCGCAAACCAGGACAAACTGACCCTGTTCCACGTTTAAAGACACACCATCCAGCGCTTGATCCTGGCTATTCGGATAGCTAAAACTCAGATTTTTGACCTGTAGTAATTCCATCGCAACAATTCTCCGATTTCAATTAAAAAGGGTAAGATCGCTAACACTGCAAAACATATATATGCAATCAGTGCCATAGGATTAGTTTTTATTGGTGTAATTTCCGGATAATAAGCAAAGGTCAACGCTCCTGTCGTCATGCAGACCACAATCATGGCAAAAAGCCCCACAATTATACCGAGGAGCAGACCGTCTTCTTTGCGGAAACGAAAATTAGAATAGTTTGTCCGACCCTTTAGTCCGTAACCCCTAGCTTTCATCGATTTACTAGTTTCCACAACATGTTCCAACGACCAGCCGACGACGGCGGACATGACTCTCATACCACTCTTAGCTCTATCAAAATAACTGTCCGAGCTATACATTCCCAGCCCTTTCTGAGACTTCTGCACTTGTTTTGCCTGACGTTTCAACATAGGGACATATCGCAGCACCATGGACAATACCAGAGATAGCTGTGGCACGATACTGCCAAACAAATAAAGAAATTTGTCGGTGGTCATGACAAAACTATATGCCTTGGCCCACATCATCACGCCTACCAACATAACAGCTATGCCTACGCCGTAAATGATGGCCTCCAAGGTAACGGCATTGCCGTTCATAAAAAATAGAGGTGTTTTGCCATTATGTGAGAATAGTGGATTTGTTAAAGAAATCAAAAAAAATAAAGGTATATAGAACTTCAAATCACTAACTTTCTCAGCGCTGCTGGTCATAACCGATGTAAAACAGATGCCGCCCAGCAAGGCGATGATCCCCATCACCGGGTGGTTTACAAACATCGAAAAGATAATAACCGTCAAGAAATAAACTAAAGTGACAAGGGGATGAAAACGGGAAAAATATCTCACTGTGTCGTCTCCTTCTGAGGCAGTTGGGGGTTGTCATTCATAAGCAATCCCACATCTTCACCCAATTTACATGTATAAAGCCAGACGATCTCATCGCCGTCCTCTAAAACATAGTTGGAAGAGCCATAATTTGGAAATTCGCCATTGACAGCAAAGACCCACCCAGATGTTTCACCACAAGAAAACTCATAGAGATAATTAATACCTTGGACATAGGCAGAACCAAACGCATTGTCCTTTGCACCTTGGTATTCAAACTGAATTTTATTGTAGCGCACCGCCCTGTGCAGGACATCAAATACTGTATCCGAATCTCGCAGGACGTATTCTGTCTTGGGTAAGATGACGCCGTCTTCAGGCACGTATTCAGGGGATCTCAGTTGAGGGTCCAAGCGATCATAATTGTCTAAAATGGTGTCACAGCGGATTTCCAGTGTGACGGTCTCTGAGTCCGGTTGAATATCATCGATGTGTGTCAAATAATATTCATCTACAGATTGGAACTCCGTCCCCATAATCAGGACAGCGATGACCAAAATAATAGCAAAAATGATCGGCAGATCTTTTTTCATCGGTCTTCCCTCATAAGTACCAGACTCGGACAAAGCGGTCTGCAAAGCGTTCCCAGCCAGAGCGCTGATTTTTTACCTGGGATAATGTTTCTTTTAATAAGTTCTGTAAATATACCATGTCCTCATCAGCAATCTGATTTTGACTAAAACGGGCTTTCTGATAAACAGAAAAAGACGCTTCATAAAGTTCACTGTATGGTTTTCCATAAACTGCAATCAACAGGGGTGCAGCTTCGTAAGGCGCATTGGTTTCGTTAAAAATTTCGACCTTGTAAAGTAACTTCACTATATAAGCAAAAATATAAATTGCGGCTCGCCGCCTCTGCATATCCTTTATTTCAGCAAAATATGACCGCAGTTTGTGTCGTCGCCAGAGGACGATGATTAAAAAAATGAGAAGTGCGAGCAAGAGCAAAATAAGCAAAATCCACAGAATAGTCTGTAAAATTTTCCGTTGTCTCTGCTGACGAAGCAGGCGGGTGCCTTCCACTTCAGGCTGGTCCGACAGATCTTTAGAATCGTCATCGAATTGAGTATCGCCCTGTTCAAACGGCGGTTGAGCTTGAGTACTGCTGCTACCGCCAAAGTCATCAGCTTTTTCCATGACGTGCAAGTAAGGGGGGGTCGTTTCAAAGGGTACCCAACCAACTCCATCTTGGTAAAATTCCACCCAGGCATGGGCATGGGTATCTTTAACTTCCAGAGATGAATTGGCTAAAAGATCATCTACATCTTCCGGTGTAATTAAGTAACCTTCCACATAACGCGCTGGTATACCGTAATGTCTGAACATAAGGGCAGCTGCCGTGGCAAAATGGACGCTATAACCGCTGCGACTGACTTGCAAAAATTCGGCTGTAAAGTCATAAATGGGAGGCTCCGCTTCTTCGCTATATGTGTACGATGAAGCTAGGGTATACAATATGTTTTGTTTAGCTTCTCCATAGGGAGCGTGATAGCCATGCCCATCATAAAAACCCAATTCCTGCACGAGAACCCTCTGACTACTCTCAGGGATCTCCAAATAATTCTCGTAAACATAGTTATTATAGTGCTGTTCCGCCCTCAAATAATCTGCAACTAGACCGGCATCCTCCCTCTCTTGATTGTGTAACGCCAGACCGAGATGGGTATATTGCTTGACTTGGTTGGGTACGACAGTATATGCATAATATTTTTCACCGAATGGACCGGTTGCCGCAGCCCTTTCATCACCGATACCGGTAGGTGGCAATAGGTCGGATTCAGCTTGACTCAATTCATAGGGAGCATATATATAGCGAGACGACGTCCCCACATTGCGCACTGACATCGTCCCTTCGGTCATGTCAGCATCTAACTCCTGACTTAGTGCCGCCAGCTGAGTTTGTCCAAAAAATCCTGCTTCATGAAGCCAATAAAATAGATCCGCATCGTCATAGCGATCCTCCGGCGCAATGGACTCCCATCCCAATCCGGTATAAACGCCCCCCACAAAGCCACGTAAGTAATATGAATCCGGTACGGACATGACGACTTCCAAGTCTGTTTTATCTTTGGGTTCAAAATTCTTAATTCGGGTGAAATCACCCTCAGGCAATACACTCGTTTCACCATAGCGCAGATTATTTATAGACTGGTCCAATCGTTCTTTTAAATTCTGAACCGATGTCAATTGCTGAGCTCCCGCCGACGTCAGTAGCATTGGTAAAATAATAACGATCGCGAGCAATGTGGGCCACAGGCGAAAACGCAGATTGACCACCTTCGTTTCACTGACATCGCCGGCACGGCTGCGGAGGAATGTAGCACAAAATCCAATAAATAATAATGCCATGCCCCAAAGAGATGTCTGTCTCACATAAAACGTTAAACTGATTGCAGACAAAGCGATTACCCCTGCCACAAAAGAACGATTGGATATGACTTGCCAAGTGAAAAGAAAAGATAAAAGCAGTATTAATATAAAGAAAAATGGCAGTCCGGCACTGTCAGAGCCATCACCTAACAGTGCAAAGTGATCTACAATGTTTCCTCTCCGGCGACCGAACGCCGCAGACCAACCATTGTAAAACTGAAGCCAACCATTGGCAGCAGCTCGCCCCCAGATCATAATTGTCACCACAGCTTCAGCTAATGGGACTAGAAAAAAAATAAATATTTTATCAATCTTATAGTAAAGAAAGTTTAGTAAAACCGTCTGGACAACCGTGACCACTACCACAAATAAAATACTGAAGGGCACCCCACCGCCGACCAACAATAGGATGATCGTACCTGCTGTCAACAGTATAGCGAGTAAGGAACACCACAACATATCGGCCAAAGAAAAGTTGCGCGACCGTTCAATCTGTGCGACATTAAACCCCACCGATGACTGTCCTTGTTGAACGCTCATGATGCCTCCTTCCGGTACTCATATATAATGTCAGACACACCTTTCAAAAGTTCGGTGCGACTGGCTTCTGTGCCCTCAGTAAACACTACGGCCAATCCTTCTTCCTCAGCCGCTGCTGCCAAATCCGGGTCTGCGGTCACAAGCATATAATTAGGCTGATCGTCAAAAAACGGTATCGTAAACTCACACTTACTGGGACCTGCACTAAGTAATTTGCTCAACAAAGCCATTAAGTCTCCTTCATCCTCGACTTTATAGCGGGACAAGTCCTCCTGACCATATTCTCTAAATAACAACTCATGACGTTGCTTCGCTTCGCACAGAGATTGACTGATCGAGATCGTCGTTTCCGCCATTTCCTCGAGGGCTTGAGGACTGGTAGATCGACCAGCATTCATCCACAACCTTAAAGATTCATCCAATGGATAGCTGCCTCGCTTGACAATTAATCGATCATGTTTTTCTGATAACTTCCATTGAATATGGTTGAGTTGATCGCCGGGCACATAGTCACGAAAGTCAAAAATTTCACTGACGTCAGAGCCGGGGCGATCTCCAGCGTAGAAATCACTGTCCCTCCGCATCGCTAAAACTTCAGGCAAAGAGATCAACAGGGGCAAAATATCTGGCAAAATGACACAGTCATGTACCACGTTCAAGGAAACAGTCCGATAGGTTAATCCGAAAAAATCATACAATCGGCAGGACTTGCCAGAAATACGAATGGTTCCACAGTGTTTGCTTAGGAGCCGAAAATCTGTCCCTTGAGTGCTTTTAGCGTATAGGGCGGAACGGAGGGGCAACTTCTGTTCTTCTCCTGTCAACATATTTTTCATCGTGATATCCAGACGCATTTGGCGATAAATAAGAGGACGATGATTGACCGCACGGACAGATCCATACAAAGTGTTTTTCTTTTCGCCGCTGTCGGGACAATCTACCGACCAAGAAATGTGCGGTTTAATAATATGATGAAAAAGGATAGTCAGCAGTGGCACCAAAACAATAAACCCTAAAAACAGAATGGCACTTAAAGTTGCCGTCGTCAGACTATAAACAACGGCACCGCTACAAAGTACAATCCAAATCAACCAAGAAATAAACACCCTTCACCTCACACCCCTGTGATCGCAGGCATGGCAACGGATTCTAAAATAGAATTCACGATGGCTGCACCGCTGTAATTAGAAATCCTAGCTTTTCGACTTAGAACCAATCGATGAACTGTTACATCAACAAAAATATTCTGAACATCCTGGGGAATAACATAGTTTCGTTTTTGCAAATAAGCTGCGGCTTTGGCAAACTGGCAGACCGCCAAAGCACCGCGAGGACTCATGCCAAGATCAATCAATTCATGATGACGGGTCGCTTCGGCAAGATAAGTGACATACTCATAAATAGCATCATCGATCATCACTTCGTTAACTTCGTGTTGCATTTGAATGAGCTGTTCCCGACTGACAATTGGCTTGACCTCATCTAAGGGATTGGCACTGTGACGATCTTTCAAAATATTAACTTGACTGTTAAAATCCGGATAACCCATTTCTAGACGAATCATAAAGCGATCCATTTGAGAAGTGGGCAACAACTGTGTGCCGGCCGAACCTACGGGATTCTGGGTGGCTAAAACAACAAAGGGTTCAGGTACGTCATAGGTTACCCCGTCTACTGTAACCCGACGTTCTTGCATAACTTCCAACAAAGCAGCTTGGGTCTTGCTGGATGTACGGTTTATTTCATCCGCTAGAAGCAAATTTGTCATAACCGGACCAGGTTGATAAACAAAGGTTTCTTTTTCTTTGTTGTAAAGGGAAAAACCCGTAATGTCCGAAGGCAGTGTGTCCGGCGTGAACTGTATGCGCTTATAATCTAATCCTAGAGCTTTGCTAAAGGAAAGGGCCAAGGTCGTCTTACCCACTCCTGGCACGTCGTCCAACAGTACGTGACCGCCAGACAAAATCGCCATTAAAACTTTGGCTATGACCTCATCTTTACCCACAATTACTTTGCTAATTTCTTCGCGAATTGCTAATGTCTTTGTCTGCACCTTTCAAAATCTCCTTACCAATTGGGATTGTGATCCATCTTTTCCTGCTCTATTTTTGCGCGCTTTTTCTTGCGCTTTCGCACCACTAAAATGGCTATTAAAATGACCACGACGGCGACTGCTATGACCGCAATCGCGATGCGTCTGCCACTACTATCGACTAAAGCTTTGGCACGCTGTAAGTCCTCATAGCCTAGAATTTGGGCTCGATCGCACTCACTCAGCTCTTCCACCTCTGCTAGGAGACCGTCAATCAAATCACGATCTTCTTCATTAATATCGTCAAAGGGATAGAGTTTCTCGACAATCGTCCCATTGATCCGTTCAATCTGGGCACGGATCTCGTTGATTCTATCTTCCTTGTGTTCAAGGTCCGTTAGAATTTCAGGATAGTCTGCAACATTTTCTGCTTGTTCCAGCTTTTTGCGCAGCCTAATAACCTCGGTATAGTGTTCACCGGTCACTTGATCAGGCAAATGTTTATATGTTTCTAGGTCCGTTTCATTAAACATTAGACCGGAATTAACGACATCCTGGTCAAAGATATTGACTACAGTGCCACCTCCGACAGTTGTCGCTCCAGGGGATTCAACCAAAGAAAATTGAGGAATAGCTAAATTGTATTCCGCCAAAAGATCCCTTAATACTGTGTAGTTGTAGACATAGAAGCGCTCGTCTTCGGGCAATTCCATATATTTTGCCGCTAGCGTCTCTAGCTGGGCTGAAGAAACATCAGTTTCTTCTATAGCAATAGAGTGGATCTGTTCCCTCAATTGCGCGATGTCATTTTTCAATTCTTCAGACTGGACGTCTCGCATATCGTACAAATGACGTTGTCCTGTGCGGAAACGGTACAGGGCGCAGAGGGCATAGAGAGTTTGTTCACTCGCCATAGAATTGGATTCTCCTGCAACGGCGGCGGGATTTTCATCATCCGTTTCGTAACTGTGAGTTACACCTCCGTCATCGACAAGAAAAGATAGCAGACCATCTAATACACTGTTGCCATTTTTAATAAAACGGGGATCATTGACTGGGTCAATACCAAGACTACACAATGCAACCATAACCTGAGCTGTACATTCACTGTTTGATTGACCCCAAGATGAAAAATAACCCTGATCGGCCTGCTGTTCGGACAGCCACTTTAAGCTACGGTCGACAGCTTCACGTACAGTTGTCTGACCATTGATATGAGAAACCTGGTAGACTTTTTCATCGTTATAATAAGGTGCTAATGCCTGTAAAGCCATGGCCGTAATATCCAAATTAACATTGCCGCCATCCAATGAAAACCCACCTTGATCTAGTTGGTATTCCAAGATCATATTAATTATAGAAGTTCGGTCGTCGGCGGCGTCTGAAGGTATTTGATAGCGGTTGGCATCTACAGTCAATAGTCCCCAGATAGCGCCATTTACTCCTTGCTCATCCAAGGGCATCGTACGACCACGATCATAAGTGCCGTCTTTAATTAAATTGATGGGCTCCCCTTCTTGTGATTGACCAAAACGAGTGGGATCACCCCCTAAAGCCATGGCAGTGAGAGCAATGCGATGCCACTCCGTGGCTTTGTAGCGATCTAATTTTTCTTCTCTCTGATAGGCAGTCTCTACAGCATGCTCTAGCACAGCTAAATACGAAATGTAGTCATCGGAAACACCTAGTCTACCCAAACCCATGGCATACCAATCGCCACCCGATGTCCCCGCCTTTTCTAGCAAACCTGAAGCCAATAAATTCTGGTCCGAACTAAGACCGACATCGTATTTTTTCCAACTAATAATATTCTGGATAATTACTTCTAAGTCGGCATTCGTGTAATCTTTATGCTCATCTTTTGTCGCTGTGGGAAGCCCGGTTGCCAATGTCTTGGTGGTCGGTTGGATGACACCCAAAACAAGGCACAGGACTATACAAATTGCTAAAATATTTTTTCTCATCGTATCACCATGTGGTCGGATAATTACCATCTTCGCTACCTATAGCGTTGAACCCCCCAATGTCCTTTCCATATGCCAGAGTAAAGCGCAAGTGGATGACATCGCCATCGCTAAACACGGCATCGGAGAATCCGAAATTGGTATAAACGCCGTTAATTGTATACATCCAACCAGCCCCTTGACAGTAATCAAATTCACCTAAGCTATTGGGATCTTTCTGGTCTTTCCACTCCAATCCATCTTCATTTATATACTGAACTAATAAATCAGGGATTTTGACATTAGTAGCCATACCGGCTTTACTGATGCGAGACAGATAGAAGCCTTCCTCCAAAGTACCAGTATTGGAATAGGTATAACCGCTATCCTCTAAGAAACCAACTAGAACTTCAGCTCCAGTTTCACCTTGGTGGAAGGGAACCGTTGTAGCCTCAGTGAGTACGCCCAGACCAAGCACCTTCGCATCGATCTGAATCGTAATATCACCTAATTTATCCCCCTCCTGCAAAGCGTCGCAATAAATGGTGTAACTGTAATCGGCAAAGCGTCCATCGCTGTCGGTGATGCGTATGCTTAAATCATTGGCTCCATTTTTAAAATCTAAAGCGTAACTCGTATACTCATTTGCCCAAGAATAATAGATTTTTTCGCCATTTAATTTAACACTGATATTTTCATAGTAAATGCGGTTACCCTTGTAATCGACGGGTCCTATGTCCAGCGTGAACAAGTTTCCTTGCACAGTCATACCATCTGTAACGTTGATATGTTCAATGCGTGGAGCCGTCGCCTCATCGGCTAAGGGCACATAGCGAATATAATAGTATTCTACAATTTGCTTCGTCTTGCCATTGACTTTGTCTGTGGCCTTTAAGCGGATAACATTATTGCCGATCTGTAATTCGGTAAAATAAGATCCACTTGAACTGACAATCGTCTTGCCATTAAAAACAACCGTTAATCTTGCTTTATCACTTCCATTTATGATCTTTGCGTTAAAGCTAAATTCAGGATCATTGACGGTCTGGTCATACAAGTCTGTTTCGATGGAAAACTCCACTGGTGGCACATAAATAATGTGATACACCAAACTCTTTTCTCGACCGTCTTTTTCTGCATTTAATTTTATAGTATTGCTGCCTTCATTAAGGACAGCTTCGTAGGTTTTGCCAACAGGCGTCAAAGGAGTGTCATTGCATGTAACGACTAGAGGAACGTTTTCTCCACCTAGTTTTGCCTCTGCCTGGAAAGAATATTTCTCTTGATCTACCGTTCCGTCCGAAAGGTTGGTAATGATCACAATTTCACCCAAGTCTACGTAGACCGTGTAATCTTTATAGACCGAAATTAATTTTCCGTCGGGATCGGTATAGTCAACTACAACCCGAATGGTATTTTGTCCTTCACATAAAAGAACAACATTTCTAAATTGCAGAACCTGAACGCCATTGACGTAGACACGCTCTTCTTTGACGGTATGATCTGACAATAGGTGTTCAATTTCAAATTCATAATGGCGACTCTGAACCACTTCTCCGTCATTAATAGTGGTTCTAAAATAAACCTTGGGATTCTCATCACCGGAATCAACATCGGACTCTCCTGGCTCGGTGGGATTAGGATCAACGGAGGGGTCGTCCGGTGTATCAGTTCCTGAGGGATCAACCGGCTCATCGGGCTCCGTCGGCGGTTGAGTTGGTTCCGTCGGCGGTTGGGTTGG
>JAAYOA010000089.1 GCA_012520525.1 Clostridiaceae bacterium
GTTGATTGATATCGCGCATGGTGATGTTACCTCCATCCTCTGGTACTACTCATGAATCAATTTCATGTTGTTTCAATTGCTAGAATTATATCATAATCCATGATAAATTTTGGTTCTTTGCACATTTTCTCCGACAAACACCAAATAAAAAATAGTTAATATAAGTTAAGTATCTCGTAAAATCCAGCACGTTCTATACTGCTATCTAAGACTTAATAACGTAGCGACTATAATCTCTGCACTAATCTAAATAGCCTTTTGCCAAAATTAGTAAATCTCTGAAGCGGGCAGCATCCTCAAAATTGAGGTCGGCTGCAGCTCTATTCATTTCTCCTTCAAGTTTTTCAATTGTACGCACTAATTCAGATGGCTTCATTGCAGCAATCTTTTGTTCCGGCGTCTGACCAACAGTATCTGTACGGCGACGTTTCTTGCTTTTTATAGATTTACCATCGTCAAATGTGTCGAGTACATCGCGTATTTCTTTGACGATCGTTTTCGGTTCAATATTATTAACTTCGTTGTATTCCTCTTGAATACTGCGTCGGCGATTTGTTTCACTGATAGCGGCAAACATAGAATCCGTCACTTCATCGGCAAACATAATGACGTGTCCATTTACATTGCGCGCCGCTCTACCTATAATCTGAATCAACGAAGTGGTAGAACGTAGAAACCCCTGTCGATCGGCATCCAAAATAGCGATCAAGGACACTTCAGGCAAATCGATGCCTTCTCTCAACAAATTAATCCCGACTAGAATATCAAATACACCGGCTCTTAACTCCCTTAATATATGTAACCGTTCATCATTTTTAATCTCAGAGTGAAGATAGCGCACCCTCAAATCAGCACCGAGCAGAAAGTCAGTGAGATCTTCAGCCATTTTTTTAGTTAATGTCAGAACCAATACCCGCTCACCTCGCTCCACAGTCCTTTTAACTTGTTCAATGAGGTAGTCAATTTGTCCTTCGACGGGATGGATGGTAATCTCAGGATCAAGCAATCCGGTAGGACGGATCACTTGTTCTACCAACTGCTGATTATGTGCTTTTTCAAACTTGCCAGGCGTGGCACTGACCATAACCGTCTGGCCCATGCGCTCGTAGAATTCATCAAACATTAAAGGTCGGTTGTCAAAAGCAGAGGGCAGGCGAAAGCCGAAGTTCACGAGAGAAGTCTTGCGCGATCGATCACCATTAAACATCCCTCCAATTTGTGGAACTGTGACGTGGGACTCGTCAATCATCAAAAGATAATCTTCTGGGAAAAAATCCATTAGTGTATAGGGGGGCTCTCCTGGTTGTCTGCCATCTAAATGCCGGCTATAATTTTCAATGCCTTTAGTAAATCCTGTTTCTGCCAACATCTCCAGATCATAGCGTGTTCTCTGCTCCAAGCGATAGGCCTCTACTGCTTTGCCTTCTGACTGTAGTTCTTCTAAACGCTCTTCTAGTTCTGCCTGAATAGATATAATCGCCTGTTTGGTCCGCTCATCGGTTGTGGCATAATGGGTTGCCGGCGCGATCGCCATATAGCTCCTAGCGTTCAGTCGCTTCCCTGAAAGACGATCAATTTCCACAATTTGGTCAATTTCGTCACCAAAAAAAGAAACCCTTACGAGTACGCCTTCAGAGGTTGATGGATAAATATCCACAGTATCTCCTCGCACTCTAAACGTACCTCGCTGCAACTCAAAGTCATTTCTCACGTACTGGATATTTACCAATTCTTCAATGACTTCATCTCGTTCTTTAATCATGCCAGGTCGCAGGTTAACCATCATTGTGCTGTAACTTTCGGGACTGCCGAGACCATAGATGCAAGAAACCGACGCCACTACGATGACGTCTCGACGTTCCAACAAAGAAGCTGTGGCCGAGTGACGCAGTCGGTCTATCTCATCATTAATTGCAGCATCTTTCTCAATAAAAGTATCAGTAGTAGGAATATAAGCCTCCGGTTGATAGAAATCGTAATAGGAAACAAAATATTCCACAGCATTATCTGGAAAAAATGCTTTAAATTCGGCACAGAGCTGACCTGCCAGCGTCTTGTTAGGAGCAATGACCAGGGTTGGTCTCTGTACTTGTTGGATAACATTGGCCATAGTAAATGTTTTTCCCGAACCCGTCACACCCATGAGTGTTTGATATTTTAAACCGCCTTCTATACCCTCTACTAACTTAGCAATAGCTTGAGGCTGGTCACCTGTGGGATTAAAATCTGTCTGTAATTTAAACACACCGGGCAAATGATCACTTTTATATTGCAATATATAATCCTTTCCAACATTTAATTAACAGAAATTTGTTAAATGCCACCGCTCGTGAGCAGTGGCATCTAATTAAAATAGCTACTTTTCTCCTTGATTGTACAGACCTATAATCAGTTTCAGAAAAATCAGAAACTTTAATTAAAATAATCAATACCTGACTCAAAGATCGGCATATCCTTTTGTCCCGGTAAGTTAATTGCCACAGCTCTGCCAAATCGTTCTGAATGACCCATGCGGCCAAAGATTCTGCCGTCGGGGGAACAAATGCCCTCAATGGATAGAGCTGAACCGTTGGGATTTGCCGGCATTTCGGTAGTCGCGCTGTTGAATAGATTGACATACTGTGTGCAAATTTGATCACTCTTCTTCAAATGATCCAAGACTTCTGCAGTTGCGACAAAGCGCCCTTCGCCGTGGGATACCGGAATGGCATAAACTTCCCCCGGACTACAGCGGCTGAGCCAAGGAGACCGATTAGAAACAACACGGGTATTAGCATAAGCTGAAACATGTCGCCCAATCGTATTAAAGGTCAGCGTTGGTGCCTCTGGAGTTAATTCCTTAATATCTCCGTAAGGCAGCAGACCCACCTTAATAAGGGCCTGGAAACCATTGCAAATACCGATCATCAAACCATCGCGATTATATAGTAAATCGCGCACGGCTTCGGTTACCGCAGGATTCCGTAACACTGCAGCTATAAACTTGCCGGATCCGTCGGGTTCATCACCTGCACTAAAACCACCCGGAATCATTAAGATTTTTGATTCACCGATTGATTTAACCAGCGCATCAATAGATTCACTTATGTGTTGCCCAGTCAAGTTGCGGAAAATAAGAATTTCCGGTTCACCACCAGCAGCGCGGAAAGCCTGAGCTGAATCATATTCACAGTTCGTGCCAGGAAAGACCGGTATCAAAACTTTAGGTCGGTGCTGCAACACACTGGGTGTCTGAAGGCGCTGAATACTATTAAATAAAATTCGTTCCCCTGGATAAGCCTCTGGCTGATTATCTGAGACGGCCTTGTCATCTGTGCCATTACCCTCGCTGTCGGGTTGAGTCAATGTGACCACTTTACTTTCATCTAAATCTCCAAACTCTGCCGTCGTCGGCCAAACAGGTTCTAAAGTTTCCTGCCATGCGTCCAATGCTTCTTCTACAGTTAGAGAGGCTTCACCATATGTAAATAGTGGCGTACTGGAGGGATGTCCCAACAGAATAGCGCCGATTTCTCTCAGCCGACCGATCGTACTTCCACCAATTCTCTCTTGCGGCACTTCCACGATCAGTGCACCTGGATCCGGCATAAATAGAGCATCTTCGGGCAAGGCACCGTTAAAACTGAAACCTAGACGGTTGCCAAAACACATCTGAGCAACGCGCACGGCGACACCATTTCCATCGACTGTTGCCGTACAGTGTACGCGACCTTCTTTCTGCAATGAATGAACAACATGCAAAGCCGTGATGTAACGATCAATCAAGGGTAGGTAGTCATCATCTTTAGGCACAGGAATATAGTAAAGCGCACTATTGACTGCAGTCAAAGTGGCGCTGTGAATTGCATTGCTACGCCGCGTTCCCACAGCAAACGAAATCAATGTAGGAGGAACTTCCAGATTTTCAAAAGTACCGGACATACTATCCTTGCCGCCGATCGCCGGTACACCGCAGTCCATCTGGGCGTCTAACGCACCAAGCAGAGCTGACAGGGGAAGCCCCCAGTGACTCTCTGTGCGCATAGCCGGAAAATACTCTTGGAAAGAGAGCCTCGACTTGGTCGGCGAACCACCCATTGCAGTGATCTTAGCGATGGAATGCAGAACCGCATAATATGCGCCATGATAGGGACTCCATTCGCTTAGATAAGGATCAAAACCATAAGCCATCAAAGTCACCGAATCTGTTTCACCGAACTCCGTGGGAATCCTAGCAACCATCCCCTCCTCGGGCGTATCTTGGTACATGCCACCGTAAGGCATGAGCACAGTACCAGCTCCAATCGTGCTATCGAATTGGCTAGCCAAACCTTTCTGGGAACAGGCATTGAGCAAGCCCAGGGACGAACGGAGACGTTTAGAAAAGGGCATACCGGCATACTGCGGAATAAAATAATGAATATTAAAACTAGGTGCTTTGACAACCACATCGGTCTCTTGACTGGCTCCATTCGTGTCAATTAATTTGCGACTCAGGTCGACGATGCGTTGTCCCTGGAATGTCATCACCATACGAGGTTCTTCGGTGATCGTTGCGATCGCCGTTGCCTCTAAATTTTCTTTATCTGCCAGTTCGATCATCGCCTCAGCTTGATCTCGTCTAACGACAACCGCCATTCGCTCCTGGGATTCTGAGATCGCCAGTTCAGTACCTGTAAGCCCTTGATATTTGACCGGTACTTTGTCTAAATCAATGGCCAGCCCATCGGCCAGTTCACCGACAGCCACACTTACGCCTCCGGCTCCAAAGTCGTTGCACCGCTTAATCATCCGCGCAGCTATAGGATTACGGAATAAACGCTGAAGTTGACGTTCCACTGGAGGATTACCCTTTTGGACTTCGGATCCACTCTTCATGACTGACTCATCGGTATGAGCTCTGGAAGACCCTGTTGCTCCACCACAACCATCGCGACCTGTTCGTCCGCCAATTAAGAGCACTACATCCCCCGGCGCCGGTTCTTCGCGAATCACTTGGTCCGCCGGAGCTGCTCCAATAACCGCTCCAACCTCCATACGCTTGGCGACATAACCAGGATGATAAATTTCGCGAACCTGTCCCGTTGCTATGCCAATTTGATTGCCATAAGAACTATAGCCATCAGCAGCAACTTTCGTGATCATCTTTTGCGGCAATTTGCCCGGCAGCGTTTCATCAAATGGCATATTAGGATTCCCTGCTCCTGTCACCCGCATGGCCTGATAGACATAGGAGCGACCAGACAGCGGATCGCGGATCGCGCCACCAAGACAGGTTGCTGCACCGCCGAAAGGTTCAATCTCTGTAGGATGGTTGTGGGTCTCATTTTTGAACATAACGAGATAATCTACGTCCCTACCGTCTACTTCAATTGTCACTTTTATGCTACAGGCATTAATTTCAGGTGATTGATCCAAATCAGCCAATCGACCTTGATCCCTCAAGGCTTTCATAGCTATGGTACCGATGTCCATAAGACACACGGGCTTCTCCGAGACTTTTTCACCATACACTTTGTGCCGTAAATTTAAATAATTTTCGTAGGAATCGGCCAGACGATCTGTAAAATCAGGTTCATCTGACTCAATGCGGGAAAATTCCTCTACTGCTCCCAAAAACTCAACTTTATTAATATGAGTTAAAAAAGTTGTGTGGCGACAGTGATCTGACCAATACGTGTCAAGAACCTTTATCTCCGTCATCGTAGGATCCCGCCGTTCATCCTTTATAAAATGGGATTGAATAAGTTCTAAATCCTCCAGAGACATCGCCAAACTGTACTGATTAAGAAAATCTTGTAAACCAGTGCGATCTAAATCACGAAAACCTGCCAAGATAGCCACTGGTTCAGGGGGCAGTGGCTTTTCCCGGAGTTGCTTTGGCAATTCTAAACTAGCCTCTCTGCTCTCCACAGGATTGATCAAATAACGTTTGATTGCCATCTTTTCATCATTTGTCAGTTCGCCATAAAATACATAAATTTTTGCCGTTCTAATTATAGGTCGCTCGCCTTGAGTCTGCAGCTGAATACACTGAGCTGCTGAATCACCGCGCTGATCAAACTGACCAGGTAAAGGTTCAACCGCAAACACTAAGGCAGCGTCGGAAAACTTTGGCAATGATTCACTGTAATCATCAACCGTTACTTCGGCAAATACACTGCGAGCAGCGAGAGCAAATTCTTTATCGTCAAGTCCTGCTGCAAAATAACGATTAATGATCCTTAGCCTCTCGACATTGACAAGACCCAACGCTTCTTCTAAGTCTGAACGCAGGCGATCCGCTTCAACTGCAAATGCAGCTTTCTTTTCAACATATATTTGATAAATGGCTGTATCTGGAACTGTCTCAATTGAAACCATTTTAAACTCCGTCCTGTCTATTCAAGTGTAAAATTTATACACCTACAGTATACAGAAAAGCCGATCCAAACTCAGTAGTGAATCGGCCTTTCCTGTAAAAATATATGCACCACATATGACAAATAATTTTTATTATTTGCTATTACGTGCTGGACTTACCGTAACGCTCAAGCAGAAATGTGCTGCGTTTTAAGAATTCATTTAGATCCTCACCCTTCAAAGAACCGTGGCTAAGTCTCGCCAAATCATAGATCTCCTGGGCAATATTATGAGCCTCGTCTTGGTGATCAGGCAGATCCTTCAGAGCCATTAACCGCGCAATTACAGGGGCATCAGTGTTGATCTGCAAAGTTCTCTCCACAGGGAAAAGAGCATCCCAATCGGTCTCATCAGTCTTTCCTGACATCCGCTCAAACGTCTTTCGCATTTCCAAATTGCGGCGACTTTCTTCACTCTCAACAAGTATGGCCGCTAGTTCTTCTGCGCCGTCCCCTTTTACAGACACCTTCAAGTTATCTCTATCTGTAGCTTCGCGGAATAATTCTTGCAATGCATCCAACCAGTCTTGCTCCCCGGTTTCACCAGAATCATCGGCATCTATGCGAACAAAACGGCGACCAGATTCCTGGCTTTCTAAGAACGACATATAGGGCACATCCAACTCGTCATCCATAACAACAACGGTGTGTCCAGCTTTTTCAGCTCGCTTGATATAGTTAATTTGTTTTTCAGGATCAATTGTGTAGTATATTGTCTCTTCTAACTCAGACAACGTTTTAAATGAATCATCGACGCCTTTAAACAGCAGGCTATCTTTAATGCGTTCGTAGAACTTGGGATCACGCATCACACCATATTTAATAAAAATATGTATGTCCTTCCAATAACCTTCGTAGGCAGTCCGGTCATCTTCAAATACTTGATTCAATTTGTCAGCAACTTTGCGTACAATGTGACCAGACAATTTTTTAACGTAGCCGTCATTTTGCAAATAACTACGAGACACATTAAGAGGAATATCCGGAATGTCAATAAATCCTTTAAGCAGGAAAAGAAAGTCAGGGATGATTTCCTCTAAGTTATCAGCCACATAAACCTGATTGCTATATAGTTTGATGCGTCCGTCCAAGGTTTGATAGCGATTTTCCATTACCGGAAAATAGAGAATACCTTTCAAGTTAAATGGATAGTCCATGTTTAAATGAATCCAGAACAAGGGATCCTTATACTCCCGACAAGCCTTGTGATAAAAATCAATGTATTCTTCATCGGTACACTTGCTTGGCATTTTTAACCATAAAGGTGACGTGTCGTTAATAGGTTGAGGTTCGATTTCCTGTGGTTCTTGAGGAGCAGTTTGTTCAAATACTTCGCCCTTTTCCTCCGCCTCTGCCTTCTCTTTGTTGTACTTCTCTAAAGCCTCTTGGTAATACTTCTCACGGGACTCCTGTCGCGTACGTTCACCGACCACATCTGTAAAATAAATCGGTCTTGGCATAAATTCACAGTATTTTGTTATGGTCTCACGAACTTTGTCGGCGGTAAAAATCTCCTGCGCCTCCGGATTAAGTTCAATGATGATTGACGTACCACGTTCTTGCCGTGAACCTTGATCCATGACGTAGTCCATGCCATTTTCACTGCTCCAGTGAGCCGGTTGAGCCCCTGACTGCCAGGACAGTGATTCAATTGTTACCTTGCTTGCTACCATGAAGGCCGAATAAAATCCCAAACCAAAGTGACCGATAATACCTTCACTGCTGTCTCCGCTCTCTTCACAGCGGTTGACAAAATCTACAGCACCCGAATAGGCGATGTCA
>JAAYOA010000002.1 GCA_012520525.1 Clostridiaceae bacterium
ACCTAGTCTGGAAGATGCCTTGGCTCAAGGGGAATCTTTTACCATTCGTGAAGTTGTCAATGATTGGCAAGGGGATCTCAAAAATATCATGGTCGATGTAGAGAATGAGAGCGAATTAATTTCTCGAATCAGTGAGACAGAATTTAAATCTAAGCGTTTGCGCACCTTTCTCAGTAAAACTGAATTAGAAAAAACTTTAAAAACTCTTTATCGAGATGCCAAAGTATCGATGGAAGAAAATGGAGCCAACACGTTGTATCTCGCCAGGGGATTTTTACGCTGGATCAATCCGAAAGACAGTACGGATTCCAATGGGAAAAGACCCCATCGCTTGGCACCGTTGGTTTTATTGCCCGTCGATCTAGTCCGCCGCTCCCAAGGAAGTTATAAGCTAACGTTGCGAGATGAAGATGCACAGTTAAATATTACTTTGTTGGAAAAATTACAACAGGATTTCAATTTAACGATTGGTGGACTTGACCCATTGCCTCTAGATGATTTTGGAGTGGACTTGACACTGGTGTTTAATTCAATTCGCCGGGCAGTCATGCATATGCCGGGTTGGGATGTTATAGAAACGGCATTTTTAGGTCTGTTTTCTTTTAGTCAATTTGTAATGTGGAATGATTTAAAAGAACGCATGGATCGATTGGCAGAAAACAAGGTGGTTGCCGGTCTTCTCGAAGGACATTATGATAACTTTGACGACAACGAAATTAAACCGGCCGATTTGGACCAGTGGTTGCAGACAGATGCAGTGGTAATCCCTACCAGTGTTGACTCGAGTCAATTGGCTGCCATCGTTACAGCAAGTCAGGGAAATAGTTTTGTTTTGCACGGTCCACCGGGAACAGGAAAATCTCAGACAATCACCAATATGATTGCTAATGCCCTTTATAACGGTCAGTCAGTTCTCTTTGTCGCTGAGAAGATGGCAGCTTTAAATGTGGTTCAAGAACGCCTTGCTGGACTGGGGTTGGCAGATTATGTATTGGAGTTGCATTCTAATAAGACAAGAAAACAGGCTGTTTTGCAAAAATTAGAGCAGAACATGAAGCTTGAGAAACAGAAAGATTTACGAAAATATAAGCGGAATATAGCGGCCATCCAGCGAGCCAAGAAGGAACTTAATGCTCAAGTTGTATCTTTGCATCAGATCCGCACCTGTGGCCGTTCCCTATACGACCTATTGGTCTTGTATCAGCAGCACTCCACAGGTTTTCATCCTTTTCATTTTGATCCCGAGGTTTTGCGACTCTTGACACCGGTAGACTGGGATCGCTGGTTGGAGTGGGTGCGTCGTGCGGGTCATGCTGCGGAAAGGTTGAACGCACCCAGTGCTTTACATCCCCTGCGTGAATTCAAGCGTTCAGGATATGCCTTAAATCAGCGTTCCAGAGTGGGAACTTTACTAGTAAATTTAATCCGTCAGACGAAACTATTTAAAGATCAATTGGCAGATAAAGATGATCTGACCAAGCAGTTATTGAGTGATCGGACCAGTCTTAGTAGCATAACTGAGTTATCTGCCCTATGCCGCGAGCGCAATTTAAAGACACCTTTAGATGCTGTGGGAATTGAGCACTTTTTTGATCCTGATGCCCAGGGCGTACTCGCAGCGGTGAAGGAGCGGGCTTTGGAGGTTCGGTCGATGGCACAGGCTTTGTATCAAGATTACAATCCTGGTATTGAAACTTTGAATTGGCAAAAGCTCAAACAACAACTACTAGAAGCAGAAAAACAATTTTTTCTTGTACGCAATAGAAGAATACATCAAGCCCTACAGCCATTAAATGCCCTGACAAAAAGTCACTTTACAGTTGAGGCTGGCAATGCGCCAGTTGAAATTGATCGGATCGTATCCTATCAGGCAACCAGACAACAGTTGTTCGAAGCTATTCAGAAGGGTCAAAATCTATTCAATGTGATGGGTACAGGGGATTTAGAGACAGATATTGACACTTTGGAAGATTTAGCAGCAATCGGTCACTGGATGCAGGAACAGCATAATGTTAACGGTCGTTCCTCGGAGGAATTGTCAATCCTTTATGAATATTCTCAGAGTGCTTCAGGTAGGAATGCAGAAGAGACGGAGAATCTACTCGAAAGTTTTATTTCCATTGATCAGCAATTAAGAGAATTGGGTCAACTGTGCGGTTTGGATGCAGATGCTATTTTAAATGAGAATGACTGGTTGCAGACTTTGCCTGAGTGCCTAGAACGTTGGTACACTCATATTGATGACTGGAAACTCTGGTCAGATTTTTATCGACAGATCGAGTTGTTACTTGAAAATGGCGTAGAAGCTGTTGCAACAGGTCTTTTGGAGGAAATGGAAGAAGCTAGTAATACAGAGCAATTGCTCTCGTATTATCTTGCCTCCCTTACCCATGATTTGATCTTATTATATTTAGATGAATCGACCAACCTGAGCACATTCAGCGGTTATCAATTTGAAGAGATAATTGATTATTATAATCGCCTGATAGACAAATATGAACAATTGACTCGTGATCAAATTCGTATCCGTTTGAGCCAGAATCTTCCTGATTCTCGCAAGTCAAACTCTGAGGTATCCAAACAATTAGCTATATTGAAGAGGATCATTCGCAGCAAAGGGAGGGGAACATCGATTCGTCAGCTGTTTAACATGGTCGGCGAGGTGATCCGCCAAATGGCACCTTGTTTTTTAATGAGTCCGTTGTCCGTTGCCCAATATATTGACCCTAATATGCCCCGCTTTGATCTTGTTATTTTTGACGAAGCTTCACAAATTAGAACAAGTGTCGGCATTGGAGCTATGTCTAGGGCTGAAAATTGCATTATTGTAGGTGATCCCAATCAGATGCCGCCGACATCTTTCTTCACGACCCAAAGGGAGCGGGAAGAATATATAGAGATTGAAGATCTGGAGAGTCTGTTGGAGGATTGTTTAGCAATCAATATGCCGGAGCGATACCTTAATTGGCATTATCGCTCTCAAAGCGAAAGCTTAATTACATTCTCCAATCGCATGTATTACCAGAGCGAAATGAGGACGTTTCCATCGCCGTTTGATCGCATCTCCAAAGTCCGTTACCACAAAGTTTCAGGCATTTATGATCGCGGCGGAAGTCGCACAAATCAAATTGAAGCGGAGGCAATCGTCGATAAAATTGAACGACACTATATGGAAGATGGCAGATTGGACGTCAGTATCGGCGTAGTCACATTTAGCTTGCCTCAACAAAATTTAGTTGACGATCTATTGCAGGAACGACTTCGTAAGAATCCGGAGTTTGATAAAGTCGTACAAAGTCTTAAAGAACCAATATTTATTAAAAATTTGGAAAATGTACAAGGGGATGAGAGGGATATTATCCTTTTCTCTATTGGCTATGGTCCCGATGATGAAGGCAAAATGACGTTTAACTTTGGTCCACTTAATCGCAAGGGCGGTTGGCGGAGACTCAATGTAGCTGTTTCCAGATCCCGCCAGGAAATGCACATCTATGCTTCTTTTGAACCTGAAGACATTAAATTAAGTCAAACCTCATCAGAAGGTTTGCAGGGGCTACGCTATTTCTTAGAGTTTGCTCGCACGGGAAAATTAAAATCCATCGGTAAGAAACGAGAGCAAGTTGCTCCTGTTGCTGCCGACCCATGGATTGAATCCATTGCCCAATTTTTAGAACAAGCCGGTTATGAAGTAGTAAGGCAACTTGGTTTTTCGGATTTAAATATGGACATAGCTGTAGTAGATCCTAGGATGCCTGATCGTTATCTCTGTGCCATTATGGTGGACGGAAAACAGTATGCCGCTACGAATACCGTGCGAGACAGGAATAGGCTACTACCTTCGGTATTTGCACGCATGGGGTGGCAGATCCACACCGTTTGGGCATTAGATTGGTATGACCATTCGGGTCAGGAAAAACAAAAATTATTAGACTTTGTAGCTGCCTGTCTAGAGATGGAATCTCCTACATCAGAAAAGACGAACAAGGGCAATAAATCAACCACGGTTACCAATGCAAAGGAAGTTGTAACAGGATTACATCTAGACAGAGATGCCAAAACAATCGCCAGCAAGAGAAAAGAGTTACTAGATCTATCTGATCAGTGGAAGGGATTCGATTTGTTGCAAGAAGGTGATCAGGGAATGGGCGACAAAATGATCAAGCCAATTGTAAAGCAACCTCGCCGTGTACCTTATCAACTTTTTAATCTTGTCAATTTTTATCCGAGTTCCGCCATTAAGAAGGATAAGGATCGGGTGATCCGATTGTGTAAAGAAATTGTCGATTTTGAATACCCTATCCAAGAACAAGTATTACTACGGCGTTTAAGCGACGTTTTTTCTAATGTTAGATTGACAAAAAGTGTGCGAAATTTCTTAACACATTGTCTGCAGAAAACAAATTTGCCTACGACGGCTCAAAATGAAATGTTGACTTATTGGCCTGCCTACATTGACCCCAATGAATATGTGGAGTACAGGCTAGATGCAGGAGGTGGCAATGGTACCCGCAATCTAGAGGAGGTTAGCAATTATGAACTTGCTAATATGGTCTGGCAAGGTCTCATTAATCTCACAGAGAATTTATCGAATCAAGATGTCGGGGTTTCCGTTGAGGATGTCATGCGCGAAGTGATCCGTATGCTCGGCTACAAACAACTAACGCAGAAGATGATCGGTTTTTTAAACTCTGCTGTGGAAAATGCTTTAGAACGCGGTTTAATTCTTCGTGATTCAGACAAACTAAAATTACCTATTAATTAAAAAACTGCTTGATATTTTCCACTGGACGATGGAGAGTTGAATTTGTAAATGGCCTAACGTATTATTTTAATCAGATCAAAGATAGACAAAAGAGGGATAAAATATGCTTGATATACAAAAAATTCGCAAGGAAACGGATCAAGTTGTGAGAGGTCTTGCCAAGCGTGGACTGAAGATTGATTTTACTGATTTTTTAGCGAAGGATGAGAAACGTCGCCAATTGATTTCTGATACAGAGGCACTTAAAGCAAAACGCAACAAAACCTCTGCTGAGATTCCCAAGTTAAAAAAAGCAGGTCAGGATGTCAGCGAAGTGCTTAAAGAGATGAAAACTTTGTCCGACGAAATAAAAGAAGCCGATGAAGTCCTCGCTGCTCTTAATGAAGAGCAAGCCGAATATTTGGCCGGTCTGCCCAATATTCCTGCCGAAGATGTGGTCGCTGGTGGTAAAGAAAACAATCAAGTGATTAAAGTTGTTGGCAAAAAGCCCGACTTTGACTTTGAGCCCCGTCATCACGTCGATTTAGCTGAACAGTTGGGTCTGATCGACTACGCTCGAGGTGCAAAGCTAGGAGGCAACGGTTATTGGATTTATACTGGCTTAGGTGCCCAATTGGAGTGGGCTCTGCTCAATTATTTCATTGAGACTCATATCAAAGACGGCTATAAAATGATGCTCGTTCCTCATTCTCTAAATTATGCCTGTGGTTTTGCAGCTGGACAGTTTCCGAAATTTGCTGACGATGTATATTGGTTGGACACCTTGCCCGGTGATGATCGTGACAACAGCCATTTCTTGTTGCCGACGGCAGAAACAGCTTTGGTTAATTTACATAGAGACGAGATTTTAGCCGAGTCCGAGTTGCCGAAAAAGTATTTTGCTTATACCCCTTGTTATCGAAAAGAGGCCGGTAGCTATAGAGCTGAAGAGAGGGGTATGATCCGAGGTCACCAATTCAATAAAGTGGAAATGTTCCAGTATACCCGACCTGAGGACTCGGAAGCCGCATTCCAGGAACTTGTAGATAAAGCCATTGCCCTTGTCGAAGGGCTAGGACTTCACTTTCAAGTCAGTAAGTTGGCTGCGGGGGATTGCAGCGCTTCCATGGGAAGAACCAATGACATCGAAGTATGGATTCCCAGTATGAATGACTATAAAGAAGTTAGCTCTGCGTCTAATGCTTATGATTACCAAGCCAGACGGGGCAATATAAGATTCCGCCGAGATGGAGGCAAACGCAACGAATTCCTGCACACTTTGAATGCGTCAGGTCTGGCTACATCCAGGATTTTCCCTGCGATTTTAGAACAAAATCAACTGGCCGATGGCTCTGTTTTGATTCCTGAAGTGCTGCGCAAATGGATGGGCGGAATGGAGATAATTAAGCCTGTCAAATAAAATATGGGCTTATTTTATAATCAATACTATATTTAGTTTTGTAGTATACATATAAATCTTGTAACAATTTAGTTTACGACTATAAATTGGTTGAGATACCCCCTAAAAGTTAAATTTAGAAGAGTCAAACTTTTAGGGGGTTAAAAATGTCCAGATTGATGACTGATTTTTAAAAATTAAATTCATAAATTTTCAATAGTTTTAGTAAAAAATAGCGACTTACGATCAATAAGCAAGAGTAATTAAGCGAATAATCAATATATGATATAATTTAGTATTGAAGATATAGAATTTGGTCTCAAATTTTTTGTCTTGCTTCTACTCGCAATAGGTGGAAAACAATAAGTCGACATAATGTTTACATTGCATGATGAAAGGATGAAGATTGTATATGGAGCAATTTACCAAATATTATGGCAGCTATAGTCAATACGGCACAACCACTACATTCAGCAGCGTCGGTCGCACTCTTGAAGTTTTTTTCTTAGAAGATCAACGAGATGCTTGGATTGCTGAAGACCAGCCCGTCGATGGAGAGAGCTACAGAGAAGCTGCCACGTTACGTCAAGCTAGTGCCATTTTACGGAAAACCGATTTCTACACTGTTCATGAGCCAGATGGAACTACTTGGCAAGTTTCAGAAAAGGATATCGTCGATCCAGACGTTGAACTCGGCAGTACACTTTTCGATCTCGAAAGCAAGCAGATGACCCTTGACGAACAAATTCAGATTGAACAGAAAAAACAAGAAGAGCGCGAAGCTGCCGAAAACGATTAATTTTTAACTTAACTGATTATTTATTTTCTTTTCAAATTAACATAGTCTTTAGATGTATCATATTTTGAGTATTACCTAGACAATATTAAAAATTTATCTCATGAATGTTAATCTTGCTTCAGTTGTACAGATCTGTTTGTTTTTAATTAGTCTTTAAAATAAATGCATTCTAGACACATGCTATAATAATATGAATAGTAATTAATTTAATTAAATCTCAGGCAAATATCTCGGTTTGGTCTGATAAAATTGCACCTTCGGCGATTGACCTCATGTCGACACAGGAGGTGCATTTGTGTTATGGGTTTTAAGAAGAAGATGACCTTAGTTCCAGACATTTTACTGAGGCATTTCATTGAGATCGTTTATCTGAAATAGACATTAAATAAGTTTGGCATAGGTGATCATAATAAAATGAAGAAATTAATTAATAATGAGACTGAGATTGCAGCAAAGGTTCATAATACATTAGACAACGTGTCACTGAATAAGAATTATAGTGAGGCGACATCACCCAATGTGTCTCAAGTTACAACCAAAGAGATCTACCCAGGTATTTTTATGGCGCCGATTAATTTGCCTCGTAACCCTTTGCGATCTATTAATAATTACATTGTTAAAGGACAGTCGCGGGATCTCATGGTTGACACAGCTTTTAACAATCAAAGTTGTGTCAAAGATATCAATTGTCACATGGACTATTGTAAGACCAAAGCGACATCTTTAGATATATTTTTTACCCACTTACATTCAGACCACACAGGGCTAGCTAATTATTTTGCGGATCGTGGCTCAGATCTCTATATGGGTAGATACGATGCCAACTATGTGAATAACAGTCTTGCTGCTGACAGTCCGGTTTGGTTGTCACAGTTGGAATTAGCACTATATCAGGGGCTTGCCGCAGATGATCTCAAACTAGAGGAACATCCGGGATTTCGTTATCGTCCTCAAAAACGGATGCAAGTGAACTATACTGCTCCTGGCGATGTGTTCAAGATTGGATCCTATTCATTTACAGTGATCGATTTACCAGGTCATACGCCTGGACTGCAGGCGTTATATGAGCCCGAACATCAACTATTGTTTTGCGGCGATCACATTTTAGGAGATATAACGCCTAATATTACATTTTGGGACTTTGCTGTAGGTGATAGCCTAGGCACGTATTTCAAAAGTCTTGAGTTGGTAGAAACACTTCCTATCCGGTATTTATTCTCCGCCCACCGCAGTTTAGTAGAGGACGTCAGTAAAAGGATTACCGAACTGTTTGTTCACCATAGGAAGCGATTACAGGAGGCGAGAGATTGTCTGCGTCGCTATGGACCGTCAACAGTGCGCAGGGTAACTCAAAATTTACACTGGGATATTCGCGCGAAGGACTGGTCTGACTTTCCCAATTCGCAAAAATGGTTTGCCGCTGGTGAGGCTATGGCACATTTGGAGCATCTAGTAGCTTTAGGTGACGTCGTTCGTCACACTGCAGACGATGGCGTATATTATTACGAATTGATTTGAACACTTATTTTAAATAATTAAACCTACATTTCATCACTTCTAAGCGTGGAGAGTCGGATTGGCGGCTAAAATTATCTAGGAAAATTGTATAGAATGTTCAAAAATAGTCAACTTTTCTTGCTTCTTTAGTAGGGAGAATATAAATTAACTAAATTTTAAAACACTATACATAGATCGCTTTACACTTTTTCTGCAAAGTGGTATTATAAATTGTCCGTGCGTGTCACGGGCATTTTTCTGCCTAGCAGTAGAAATTATTACAAAAAATGAAAGGAGGTGTACTGATGCCTACGTTCAACCAATTGGTTAAATCAGGTCGTTCGACAAAGAAAACGAAGTCCGGTTCACCGGCTTTGCACCACAATTTTAATACGTTGAAAAGACGTTCTAACACGGTTCTCTCACCGCAAAAACGTGGTGTTTGCACAGTTGTCAAGACTACGACCCCGAAGAAGCCGAACTCTGCTTTGCGTAAAGTAGCAAGGGTACGTTTGACCTCGGGTATAGAAGTATCTGCTTATATTCCTGGAATCGGTCATAATTTGCAGGAGCACTCCGTTGTTCTAATCAGAGGCGGTAGAGTTAAAGATCTGCCCGGTGTACGTTATCACATCGTGCGCGGAACACTCGATGCTGCCGGTGTAGCTGATCGTATGCAGAGCCGTTCTAAGTACGGTGCTAAGAAGCCAAAGGCTGCAAAAGTTAAGAACTAAGGAAATCATGGGTTGGACTCAATTGCTCATTACACCATTCCTAGAAGATAAAGGCATGGCTCGAGCAAGACAGTATCCATAAATGGAGATTGAGTACCTATGATATCGGACGAAAGTCCGCATTATCATGAGAGGAGGGAAGACAATTGCCGAGAAAAGGTCATGTCCCCGTAAGAGAAGTGCTCCCCGACCCCAAGTATAACGATATCAGAGTAGCAAAACTGATTAATAATGTTATGCTCGATGGAAAAAAGGGAGTGGCCCAGAGGATCACGTACGACGCCTTTGACATCATCAAAGAGACGACAGGTATGGATCCCCTGGAAGTGTTCAACAAAGCTGTTGACAATACAATGCCGATGCTGGAAGTTAAAGCCCGCCGTGTAGGTGGTGCAAACTACCAGGTACCGGTGGAAGTACGTCCGGAACGCCGTCAGACATTGGCTCTGCGTTGGATCGTTTTATTTGCTCGCAGAAGAAACGAGCGCACAATGAAAGAACGTTTAGCCAATGAATTGCTGGATGCAAGCAATGAGACCGGCGGAGCTTTCAGACGTAAAGAAGAGATGCATAGAATGGCAGACGCCAACCGTGCGTTTGCTCACTATAGATGGTAAGTCCTGAGTGATTATACCATTGGAAGGAGTAGTTAATGCCTAGAGAATTCTCGCTGGAAAAAACGAGAAACATTGGTATTATGGCACATATCGACGCCGGTAAAACGACGACGACGGAGCGCATTCTATTCTATACCGGCCGCATTCACAAAACGGGTGAAACTCACGAGGGCGGCGCGACTATGGACTGGATGGCTCAGGAACAAGAGCGTGGTATAACCATTACTTCTGCCGCGACAACTGCTCACTGGAAGGGGCATCGTGTTAATATTATTGACACACCTGGACACGTGGACTTTACTGTCGAAGTGGAACGCTCATTGCGTGTTCTTGACTCCGCTGTCACGTTGCTTGATGCAAAGAGTGGTGTTGAACCACAGACCGAAACGGTGTGGCGTCAGGCTGATACATACGGTGTTCCCCGCATCGCATACATCAATAAAATGGATATCACCGGTGCAGATTTCTTTCAATCGGTTGCTTCGATGAAAGATCGTCTGCGCACCAATGCCGTACCGATTCAGATTCCTGTCGGTAAGGAAGAATCCTTTACCGGAATCGTCGATCTGATGACCATGAAGGCCGAGATCTATCAAGACGAAATGGGTAAAGAGATCATTGAAACAGATATTCCTGAAGATATCTTAGATCTCGCCGAGACTTGGCGTGAAAATATGATAGAATCCATCGTCGAAACCGACGAAGATTTGATGATGATGTTCCTAGAAGGCGAAGAGATCCCACTGGAGGATTTAAAAGCTGGTTTGCGTAAAGCCACCATCGCCTGTGAGATCACACCGGTTACATGCGGATCATCATATAAAAATAAGGGCGTTCAGCTCTTGCTAGATGCTGTTATTGATTATATGCCGTCCCCGCTCGATATTCCGGCGATCAAAGGAGTGAATCCCGATACGGGTGAAGAAGAAGAACGATTATCCGAAGACGATGGTCCGTTCTCAGCTTTGGCGTTCAAAATTATGGTTGATCCATATGTCGGTAAGCTATGCTTCTTCCGGGTTTATTCCGGTACATTAAAAGCCGGATCCTATGTCATCAATGCAACAAAAGGGAAGCGCGAACGAATTGGTCGTATACTTCAGATGCACGCCAACCATCGCAGTGAGCTTGAAGAAATTCAAAGTGGTGAGATTGCAGCAGCCGTCGGTCTGAAAGAGACCACCACGGGTGATACGTTGTGTGACGGCGACCATCCGATTATCCTTGAATCGATGGAGTTTCCAGAGCCCGTTATCTCGGTTGCCATTGAACCTAAGTCCAAAGCTAGTCAAGATAAGATGATGATTGCACTGCAAAAATTGAGTGAGGAAGATCCAACTTTCCGCACACACACCGATCCGGATACCGGTCAGACCATTATTTCTGGTATGGGTGAATTGCATTTGGATATCATTGTCGATCGTCTGTTGCGTGAGTTTAAAGTTGAAGCCAATATCGGTGCTCCGCAAGTTGCATACAAAGAGACCATTCGCAAGAATGTCAAGCAGCAAGGTAAATTTGCTCGCCAGACCGGTGGTCATGGACAATACGGCGACTGTGTATTAATTATCGAACCCCTCGAACCAGGGGAAGGTTATGCCTTCGAGAATGCCATTGTCGGTGGCGTGATTCCCAAAGAATTTATCAAACCTATCGACGATGGTGTACAGGAAGCTATGCAGTCAGGTGTGTTGGGTGGATATCCTGTCGTCGACATCAAAGTTACAGTTGTCGATGGATCTTATCACGATGTCGACTCGTCTGAATTGGCCTTTAAGATTGCCGGCTCCATGGCTTTCAAAGAAGGAATGCGCAAAGCTGATCCCGTTTTATTAGAACCTGTCATGCGTGTGGATATTGTCGTGCCTGAAGAATATATGGGCGATGTGATGGGCGATATCAGTTCACGCCGCGGTCGTATCGACGGCATGGAAGCAGTTCCAGGTGCGCAGAAAATTACAGCCTTTGTACCACTTGCCGAGATGTTTGGCTATGCTACATCTCTGCGTTCAAGTTCACAGGGCAGAGGTACTTTTGTCATGCAGATCGATCACTTTGAAGAAGTACCTAAAAATATTATGGAAAACGTATTGAATAAATAAAATAATTTATAAAGCACACGCGGTGGAAAATCTAAAATATATTAAAATATATTTAGTTACTGTAAGGTTGCAAAGATAAAGAATTATAGTAGAATGTATTTTAGGCGTTTATTAAAAATAGCTTATTCTATCAGCAGTGTGCTGATCTTAAGGAGGAACCTACGAAATGGGAAAACAAAAATTTCAACGCA
>JAAYOA010000090.1 GCA_012520525.1 Clostridiaceae bacterium
AGGATTAACACTCTGAATGACTATCTTATACAAGATTTCTTCTGAAGCTGGTGCTACTAGATCTACTCCTGAAACCTGTATATCGGTAATTCCCCGATACAATTGTCGCAATGAATTCAAGCCTTTTTCAGGTGACCAGTCAAGGTAAATATCATCAACAAAAATCTCCGTCATTAGACCGGTCTCATCCCTATTAACACGACAAGAAACTGTTTGCAAAGGAGTTAATACATCCATATAGCGCACATCATATAGCGGCAATCTAACTGGAAATTGGTCAATGAAATCTTCTAGCGGCGTATCTAACGATCGGATGCTACCCCTGCTGCACAAAAACACTGCGTCTAATAAACTACTGTAGGCATAGATGTCTTCTGAGGAGGCATATTCACCAAATAAAAGGGTGTCCGAACGCACCTGTCCATTAATGTCTAGCCCTTGTACAACACATTGATACCGAGGTTGATCTAGTCCATATAAAGGAAACTGTGTTTCTCCCAAGGCAACAAACTCTCGCGCTTCTAACTCGGTAATTTCCTGCACTAAGGACGAAACATTATAGCCATTGGCATGAATTTCGAGGGGACTAATGATTTGCCAATCTGCAGGCATTGCGTCTGTTTTTAATTCAAAAAATACGGGCAAGTCAGTATCACCTTCATCTGTTGTCAACAATTCAGTGTGTCCTGTTTCAGTTGCAGGTAAATGATCATTGTCGGAATATTCTTCTGAATTAACTTCTGAAGTAGTCGGCGTAGTTGTGACCTCTGCATCAGGTGAAGTTGTTTCCTCGGATTCATTAATGCTAGCACCTTGCTCATTCTGGCGCATTATTGTCGCAGCAATCTCGTCAGCTCGCTGGGGGTCGGTGATGCGCTTGATTAAAAGGTCAAGCTCGTCATCTGAACGGATAAGGCGGATTGTTGAAACAGCTTCACGAGGAATTACACTCACATCTTTTTGTAAAAAGTGAGCAGGTTCAAGGGTCAAAAGGGGAAACAGACCACTAATTCTAACGATCTCATCATCAGTTTCCCTAACAGCATAGCAATCCTGCCAATTGTCTCCTGCCTGAGTAACAAAAATGGTCTCGCAAATATCATCAGCCGAACGATATGTAATGGAAAATCTAGGCGACATAAGCTCAGTTATAATTTGTTCCCCTTGATCAAATCCTAAGTCATCGATCTCCTCCTTCGACCAGACTGAACCAGAAAGATCTAAGAATTTTTTTGCCATACGTGCAATTAATATTTCGTTGGGTTCTTTGAGAAATGGATCGCTCATACGCCATGTTAATTGGGTGTTCATCTGGGATGGAACAGACGAATCAAACTGTTCTGTGATAACCTCTTCGCCTAAACTGAAAGTAAACGACTTTTCACCATCGCGCACAGTAATTTCTTTAATCTCTGAAATATCATCAAAGAAAGATACAACATCACGTTTTTCAACTACAAGACCAGTCTCCAGTGGCGCCGGTTGATCTTGCTCTCGATCGACGAATAATTTATAAGTCAACGAAATCGCAATCGCAGCCACGATTAAAACAACTACAATTAACAGATGACGAGTTTTCATAGATCAACCTCCTACTCTCTTGTCTACATATGAAGTCGCCGTTTAGCGACCCGGCGGGCAACCAAGAATAAAATAAGCGGAATGACTATTACTGCAACTACCGACGCGACTGTAATTGGTGTACGTTCAAGATTTGTTATATTGTAATCAACCACTGGTTTTACAGGTATAATGAGCTCGTTTGATGAACCCACCTGGTTGGTCAGCCAGTTAAAACTGTGAAAAATTAATTGATAATTTAACCCACTTTCACCGAGTTGATAAAGAATTTCATCGCTTAAAATTGCTGTTCCACCAAATACAATTGCTTTTGCAGAAGGCATATCAGGTGATGTAACAACACCGCTATTTTCTGCTACCATCGCCACATTCTGCACCCCTATTTCACCTACAACCTCAGCATTGTTTGTTAATCTACCTTGATCATCAGTGGTGACTAAAGCTTCGGTCCCAATCCATTCCGCCGGAGATGAACCGATGGTAACGGCACGACTGTTGGCAGTCAAAACACTGTTCGGATACGCTTGTTCAATGACTCTGGACGATGGCACTTGAGCTAAAAATTGATCCATTTTTTCTCGGTAAATCAACTTTTCCGTCGTCTCTTCGACTCGATCATCCGTTAACACTAGATTAAATAGCGAAAGCACTTCATTTAAATTTTGATATGAACCCGAATGATAGTCTACAGCGACAAATAAACTACCTCCTGTTGACACATAGTTATTAAATTTTGCAACTTCAACGGGACTTATATCAAAATCAGGACCTAAAAGTACGAGAGCTGCCGCGTCCTCAGGAATGTCTTCAGTCAAAGTTTGTATTTTTTCAATGCCATAACCTTGACCATTAAGCATCAATCTTAATTCTACAAAGCCATCAGATAAATCTTTCTCGCCGTGACCCTCGGCAAAATAAATTTTAGGAATTGTGGGATCACTCACAAACCGAATCGCACCGCTCAAAGATGATTCTGCTTTAAAACCATTGTAAACAGCTTCACCAGTCAGAGGGTCCAACGCCATTTGTAAAAAGTCCTCTTGTGTCAACACACGTAATCTCTTATCACTGCGGACCACCACCTGACCACCACGCAGTTGATACTGGTTTTCAGGGTCAAGTTCACGAATTATGTCAGGGTTGTTCTGAATATCGACATAGCGCACATCAAGATGATCCTGTCCCTGCATGACATAGTCATCAAGGAGGGGAACAACGAAACTATTGTATTCGGCAAAATTGGCACGTGAATCGAGGACAACAATTTCCACATCTTCCTGCAAACGATTGAGCAATCCCCGGGTAACTTCACCCGTTGTCATCAATGTCTGGGGCGTCAGATCAAAGCGCCAATTTTTTCCGAAAAAGCTTAAAAGTATACATAGAACAACAAATATAATAATTGTAATAATAGATTTTCTTTTGGTCTTTTTTCGTAAATAATTCAACTTCTCGAAGTGATTTTCCCCGTCCGAAACATTAATTTTGTGTTGTCCTGTCGGATCTTTTTCTGATCCTAATAAATTTCGTTTATTTTTCATGATCTCACCTGCCCGTCTCCCATTTGCGACTTTCCAGCCTTTGCACGGTCAGATAAAGTAAACAGATGATTAAAATTACAAAATACAGTATCATGGTCAAATCAAACACACCTTGTGACAAAAGCTCCAATCTAGATTGAGGATTTAACCACTTGATCCCAGCAGCTATGTTGTCACCTAAGGCTGTCTGTCGTGACAAATCAATTAAATTAGCAACGTCCAACCAGCCGATTACCTTGGCAAAAAAAGCACCGACTACATTTGCGGTGGAATTTAATACATTTAAGATCAGTAGCACAACCATTGTCGTGAGAGCTGCAATCGTCTGTCGATTAGTCAAAGATGAGATAAATAGCCCGATACCAAGATAAACTAAGCCAATTAAAATGACATTTAAATAGGTAAATGCCGTTATTTTGTCCACCCTGCCGCCTAGAGATAGAATAATTATTAGGTGGGGAATAGTTGTCAGCATCATACAGAGAAAAAGAACGGCGGCAGCTGCATATTTTCCAACAACTATAGACATCGTTGAAATCGGAGCAGTAAACAGCAGTTTATCAGTTCCCAATTGACGTTCTTCGGCAAAGGAACGCATTGTTATTAGAGGAATAATTATAAAAAATAAACTGGCTAGAAATTTTAATTCTAACGTGAGTATACCCATATATAGGGACAAATCTATGGTTAGATAAAACCCGCCTAGTACAGCAAAAATTGCCAACACAGACCATGCTAACGGAGAACGAAACCACTGACTACATTCCCGTCGAAAGATCGCCCCCATTGCGCGCACAAAAGATTGATCACTCACCGGTTCGCCTCTTCTCTATGTTGATCAGATACAGCATTAAAAAAGCGCTCTTCTAATTCACTATATAATGGTCTAAATTCAAGCACAGCCTGATTATTCTTTGACATTGCAAAAAATATATCTTTGCGTATGCTGTGCGAATCACCGTCCGGAATATTCGCAGTCACATCGTAGGCAAATAGACCATCTTCCTTGATCGTCCCTTCGACAGAAATCACCCCAGGAACGCGACGAAGAGCTTGTCGAGTTAGCTTATCTTCTCTTTCGGTAATGACACGATATTTAAATCCCATTAAAGCAGTATCGGAGTCGGATATTATGCGCCCGCGATTTAACATAACAACGCGATCAGAGACCGCTTCAACTTCAGTCAAAATATGGCTGCTAAATAATATGGCATGGTTCTCTTTCAACTTAAATAAACGGTTACGAAATTCACGGATCTGTCTAGGATCCAGCCCCGCAGTCGGTTCATCTAAAATCAACAACGGTGGTGAACCAACTAAGGCTTGGGCAAAACCCACCCGTTGCTGATATCCCTTTGATAAATTGCGCAGAAGCCTCCCTCTGACATTACAAAGTTGAAATTCATCCAAAATCCTATGTAATTCAACTTTCTGGCTACGTCTATCTGGCACTTTCAACGCCACCACAAAAGCCAAATAATCTTCAATCGTCATATCATCATATAATGGAGGGCGCTCAGGTAAATAGCCTAGACGTGCGCAAGCAGATTTAGAATCAACAACGTGATCTAAACCGTCAATTTTCACATAACCAGCTGATGGAAATATATAACCGGCAATAATATTCATTAACGTTGTCTTGCCAGCACCATTTGGCCCTAATAGTCCCACAATTTCGCCACGTGAAACTTGCAGGGAAACGTCATCTAGGGCCCTAATTTGTCCAAACTCTTTGACGAGTTTATCCACTTCGAGCATAGGATCAGATCTCCTTAACGTCCCTTTATGAACCGAAATTATAATACAAAATATTGATCGTAGTGTGACAAAATTGAAACTTCCTAGATCGAATGAAAACTCACTTGAAAGCTTATTTGTTCTCTGCTGCGATTTTATCAAACACGTTGCAAAGCTCAACAATCTTGTCTCGTTTAGCACAGACTTCCAGCCAAGTTTGAGGAATCACCCTGCCACCGTACCAACTGCCAGCAAGACCACCCGCAAGACACCCGATTGTATCTGTATCCACACCTAAGTTGACGGCTTTTAGGATGCAAGCTGATAGGGTATCTGTGGTCAAAAAACACCACAGCGCAGCTTCGAGTGAATCAACGACATAACCTGAACTATTAATATCATTAATAGTATAAGTATCTATATTTGCAAGTCGATGGAATGCCTCAGCGATCACATAGTCTTGCATTTCCGGCGTGACCAGATTCTCAATAACATCAACAATTTTTCGATGGTACAGTTCTTTGCGAGGCGGTTC
This sequence comes from Clostridiaceae bacterium, assembly GCA_012520525.1. Taxonomy (GTDB): domain Bacteria; phylum Bacillota; class Clostridia; order Saccharofermentanales; family Fastidiosipilaceae; genus JAAYOA01. Next base: position 5,395 of record JAAYOA010000090.1, read on the forward strand.
TAAACGTTCCGGCATACCTTCGGGCGCATAAGTCTGTCGCAGGGCAAGCAATTTCTGCACAATTCTTACATATATACGACATGCCAATTTACTAATCTTGTGACTGTGTGTGAGCGCCGAAACTCGATCGATTTCCTCATTCGTACATTTTATATAAGCTAAAGGAAGAATACGCATTAAAGAGCCATTACCGTTATCCCTCAATCCCGAACCTCCACAGCGTGTCGGTTCAACGCCCGAGCGGTAATTTCGTAAAGCTGCCGCCGTGGTATTGCCTACGTTGAAAACTTCGCCATGGGGAGTAAACATTGAATCGAAGTACCACGCCGCAAAACTATCCATAAGATCACCATAATTGATCATTAAATTATGATTTGTCAACGAAGCAACCGTGGCAATCAACATGCTACTGTCATCGGACCAGGTTCCTGGTGGCTGTTGGTAAGTGCCATTTCCTAAAGGTTCAGTGACGGGATTTTCCTGCAAAAATTCACGTGAACGAAACTCCACAGGAACGCCCATGTAGTCACCCACAATAGCCGCCATTAAACCATCATAAAGGGAAATTGTCAGTGTTTGTTCCTGTGTCAATCTTTACCTCTTTCTAATTAGGCTGATCAGTTCCGCTATCCATTTTAATTGGGCTTCTCTTGCGCTGATCACTCTTTTCTTCTTTTATAATGCGCGGATCAATCGCCTCTATAGTATTAACTTCAACTGGTGTGGTTTCATCAGTTTTACCTTCTTTACTTGTATCAACGGCGGAAAAATTAACCCCTGTATCCTGTGGGGATTCCACTGAAAAGAAATAATCTTTGCCGGGCAAAATAGCATTCATAATAATGCCTATCAACGCTGCTATCGCTAATCCAGACAAATTAATTGTAACGCCACTAACAACAAAGCTTAACCCACCGATCGCATTGAAACCTAGTGCTGTCACCAGAATAGCAGCTGCGATAATTAAATTCCGACTCTTCGTAAAATCGACATTATTTTCAACGACATTACGCACACCAATGGCAGAAATCATACCGTAGAGGATTAATGAAACGCCGCCAATAATAGCCGTTGGAATAGAGCGAATAAAACTACTTATAATTGGGAAGAATGACAACAGAATCGAAAAATAAGCTGCAATTCGCGTTACCTTGGGATCATAAACTTTTGTCAAAACGAGCACACCCGTATTTTCGCCATAAGTGGTATTGGCAGGTCCCCCAAAAAATGCGGAAATACTTGTAGCAATACCGTCACCAAGTAGCGTGCGATGGAGTCCGGGATAGGATATATAATTGCGTCCTGTGGTCGCACCGATAGCCGACACATCACCTACGTGCTCCATGATTGTTGCCAAAGATATTGGCAAGATTGTAATAATCGAACTTATATCAAATTTAGCAAATGCCGCAGTGTGAACCGGC
>JAAYOA010000091.1 GCA_012520525.1 Clostridiaceae bacterium
AGGCTTAATGTGATTGACCATAAGGATGCGACGGTCCAAGAGCAACAGGCCTATGCCGCTGTGGGGCAGGCTGATTTGATGACAACATATAGTCGCAGTTTTTCCGAATACGGCTACAATGTGGCTCAAATTTTAATGACCCGGGACGATGTGGACGATCCCCTGACGTTGCATAATATTACCAATACGTTTGAGGAATTAATTCATCGCCGGGTGGTGCCGATCATCAACGAGAATGATACAGTCTCGACGAAAGAGGTCTACCACAACGGAACCTTTGGCGACAACGATGCCCTGTCAGCGATCGTTGCAAAAATTGTCAAAGCTGATTTATTAATATTATTATCAGATATCGATGGTCTCTATGATTGCGATCCGCGCAAGAATGTCAACGCCTGTCTTATCAGTGATGTGAATAAATTGACACCAGATATTGTCAAAGGAGCCGGCGGTTCAGGCAGTAGACGGGGAACTGGCGGTATGATCAGCAAGTTGTCGGCGGCGACAATCGCTATGAATGCCGGCATTGACATGGTCATCAGCAACGGCAGCCGCCCCGAAGAAATTGCTAGGATTCTGCAAGGAGAATCTATAGGCACTCTATTTAAAGCGCAAACTTTTGATCAGTAAGACAATAACTATGCTCAGTTGGCTACAAGACATATACTTCAGTAATGTTTTTACTGGTTTATTTTGGTAGGCAGCGATAGCTCGTGACATTTTAGTCTTGTCAAGAGCGATATTTCGATCCCTCCCTACTTGAGCAGGAATAGATTAATTTTGAAAGTGGCTGAGGTAGTTCGTTTAGCCTGACACAGCGCATTATTTATACTTTTTGTGTCAAAGGCGGGTGTGTATTTTCTGATATATTAATTAGTGAATAGCCTCTAAATCAAATAAATAAAAACTCGGCTTCAATTCAAAAAGCCGAGTTTTTTAGTTGAAAATAATATTTATTTTTTCGTAGCACAGCGCGTCCTAGTTACCTTATGGCAAGGGTTCTGTTGAAGGCATAATAGGCTGTCCCTCTACCGGTTGATTAGTAGGTTCCGCTGGGAGTTGCTGTTCACTGGGAACGACTTGATCTGGTCCGGTTGCGATTGTTGTCGGGGGTTGTACTCCATTACTAGGAGGATTTTCAGACGCTGAGGTGGGACTGGTCTGCGCCCCCGTCGTTGTGGATTCGGTGACGACGGGAGTGGTCTTTGCCGCTCCGAATGGAGTGATTGGTCGTCCGCCGTGGATGGGACATACCGACTGAGGTGTCAAGGGCGAGTTTTTTTCAAAATATTCGCTGACAGCGTTACCGGAGCCACACGAATAACTGGCCAACTTACCGGAATGAATACAAATTTTTAATTCGACGATGTCGGCGGGCTGAGTCCAGTTCGCAGGAGGTTCTCCGGCATGGATGACTCGCATGGCATCAAACCAGATGCGTTTAGCGCCCTCATTATCCGGACCAATGACAGATTGTTTCTTGATCCGGTTGTCAAAACCATACCAGACAGCACCTGTATAGTATGGAGTAAAGGCACAGAACCATTTGTCCACATCTTCGTCGGTCGTTCCGGTCTTACCCGACGTGGCGATGGTTTCACCGACTGCGTTAGTCAACATTCCGTACCCCGCTGCCGATCCTTCGTAAGGGAAGTTAGAAGTCTTTCCCTTGACTGTTTCCTCCATTACTTTGGTCATCATATAGGCGACACCAGGGCGATAGACTTGTTCGTAGGACGGGTTGTTTTCTAGCAAAATATTGCCCTGTGAATCGACAACTTTGGTGTACGAATAGTGTGGTGTGTAAAGTCCACCTGTAGGGAAGACAGTAAAGGCCGAAGCAATTTCCAAAGGTGACATACCGGTCTCGTAACCGCCCATTGCCATAGCGATGGAAGCCGAGTCGTCGGTACGGTCGATTCCCACTTTTTGCATAAAATATTTTGAACTATCGACGCCAATCATTAGCATTACTTCGGCGGCGGGCACGTTATTTGAAATTTTTAGGGCGTTACGCAGGGTCATTTTTCCTCTGTATTGCGGATAGTAAGCATTTTTGGGATAAGGCTCTTCAGGATTTTCTGGATCTAAGAATACCTTTTTATCGTCCAAAATAGTTGCACCTGTAACTTTGTACATTTCCATAGCAGGGGCGTAGACGTTAATGGGCTTGGTAACCGAACCGGGTTGTCGCTGGATATCAGTGGCTCGATTGAGAACTAAGTTGGATTGTTTATCGCCGTAGCCACCCTGCATACCAGCGATGGCCCCGGTCTTGTTGTTAATAACTGCCATACCTGCTTCGGGAAGTTCGGGCATATTGACGACACGGGAGAAGTCGGCGGCGAAAAGTTCTTGTTTTTGGAAGGTCTGATCCAAGGCTTCCTGAACATGAGGCTCCATAGTTGTATAGATTTTAACACCACCACCCGTAATAATTTGGCGAGCTAATTCTTCGCTGTAGTCGTTGCGCTCCTGCATATCTTTAATTGCCATGCTCACCGCATACTCTGTAAAATATGAGTTGATTTGAGTGGCTGCGCTGGGGGTGGTATCTTTCTTGAAGACCAATTCCGTTTCTAGTGCGTCGCGATATTCTGCCAAAGAGATTTTGCCAATCTCATACATTTTATTTAAAACAATGCGCTGGCGGCGCATGCCATTGCGGCGCCCGCTCTCGGTCCAAGGATTGTATGTGGAGGGACTCTTGGGTACGCCGGCGAGGTAGGCACATTCAGGTAGGGTGAGTTCAGAAGCGCTTTTGCCAAAATAGGCACGGGACGCCGTCTCTATACCGACATAAGAATTGGCCATAGGTACGAGGTTGAGATAAAGCTCCATGATTTCCCACTTAGTGAGCTGTTGATTTAGCATCACAGCTTTATACCACTCTTGAACTTTTCGCTGGGCAGAGCGCTGGTCATCGCCCGTGATCAACTTTACGGTTTGCTGGGTGATGGTCGAACCGCCGTGGGTTGCTTCGCCGCTATTTGCCAAAGCCGAAACGACAGCACTCAATATACGTTTAGGATCAATCCCGATATTGGTTTCAAAACGCTCGTCTTCGATGGCAATAAAGGCGTCATCTATATAGGTATCTCTAACTGTGTTGTAAGGGATATAGACCCGGTCAATGTTTTCCGCTCCGGTGAATTTGGCCATGATGTCGCCTTTGATGTCATACACATAACTCGTCTGTGTGCCTGACTTCAACAAGTCTGCAGGCAGGGGTTTGGTCGTCGCCACATAACCAAAGACGGTGCCGATGCCAATACCACCTGTCAAAAATATAGCGGCCGCCAACAAGAGGCAGATAATTTTTACAAATTGGGTAAAACCTTGGAGTATCATCGCAGGTGCTGATACCGGATTAAAGCGACGGGTGGGCTTACCTTTGACATAGCGTTTGAGGGAACGACGCAGAGACTCTATCTCTTTTTCGCTTAGACTATTTACGTCAAAAGGAGTGCTTTGAGTTGAAGCAGCAGCTTTTGCGGAAGAACCTCCGTTGGACGATCCTTTATTTTTTTTCACACGAGAAATTGAACCAGAGTCTTTATCCGGCGATGCGACAGGCTTTTGAGATGGCTCAGGTTTCTCTTGGTTGTTTGTTTGAGCGGGCTGTGGAGTCCTGTTAGACGGGGTTGTCTGAGGTTGATCCTCCGGTCGTTTGTTCATAGTCAATCCTCTCTTGGAATATTGCGTACAATCTATACATTATAATTAACCACATCTATAATTAATATTTCAATTTATTGTTATAAATTATATAGAAGAACGATCTTTTTGATGAGATGTCTTCAATCGTATTGTGATTGCATATTCCGCTGTTGTGTATTTATTATTGTAATAAATACAGATGGTACAATTATAAACATGCTTTGAAATTAGAGCAATTATAATTGAGAGTTGGGATAATAATGAGATTAGATGTCGATGATTTGGTAGTTTTATCACCACGGGACATTAATACATTCGGTCAAGGAGTGGCTGAAGTTGATGGTATGGTCATTTTTTGTGATGGCCTTTTACCTGGGGATCGGGCAACTTGCCGTATTATTTCTTGTAAAAAAAGTTATGCTAGAGCTGTTATAGAGACTTTACATACGCTGTCTTCGTATCGGCGGGAGCCATTTTGTTCGCTGTTTGGCAGCTGTGGGGGCTGTTCGTTACAACATATGGACTATGCTGCTCAATTACAGTGGAAAGGCGACCACGTTATTGACCAACTGGTCCATATTGGTCATTTTGACAAACTAACAGTCAGGTCCATCACCCGACCGACCATCGGCATGGAAGACCCTTTTTATTATCGTAACAAGTCTCAATTTGCCGTGGCGGGACCTGCGGGGCATCCACAGTTAGGGTTTTACCGCAGAGGGTCTCACACCGTTTGCGATGGTGAGGTGTGTAAAATTGGTAGTCCAGCAGCTGACGTCGCCCGCGCAACCTTGCGCCGACATATGAAGAGGTATCGCATCCCTGGTTACGACGAAGTTGGTCATCGCGGGTTGGTACGCCACCTGCTTGTTCGAACGGCGGATGATCACCGCTCAGTTATGGTGTGTCCAGTCCTCAATGGAGAAAACTTACCTGAGATGGATAGATGGGTGAATGATCTGGAACAAGCGCTAGCTGCCACTGGTTGCGCACTGGATTCGGTCTTTATTAATGTTCACAAAAAACGAGGGAATACCATTCTAGGTTCCGACTTTCGCCATGTCAGTGGGAGTCCTTATATTGAGGAAGCTATAAGGGGAATTATTTATCGTATTTCACCGGCGTCTTTTTTTCAAATCAATACTACGCAGACGGCCGTCCTTTACAAGGAAGTCATCAAGTTTGCTGACTTGTCACCGACGGAGACGGCACTCGACTTATATTGTGGCACGGGTTCCATTGGTTTACAGCTGGCTGACCAAGCCAAGCGAGTCTTTGGTAATGAAGTGGTCGCTTCGGCAGTGGCAGATGCGCGAATTAATGCCGAGATCAACGGCATAAATAATGCGTCTTTCAGCATCGGTCTAGCTGAGGAAGTCATTCCTACACTCTATGAAGAGGGGCTGCGAGGGGATTGCGTGGTAGTGGATCCACCGCGCAAGGGCTGCGACAAGAAACTCTTGGATACGATCCTGACCATGCTGCCGGAGAGATTGATCTACGTGTCATGTAATCCGGCAACATTAGCCAGAGATCTGCGTATTTTGGCAGACGGCGGATTTAAGTTACAGGCGGTACAGTCGGTAGATCTATTTCCCTGGACGACCCACGTTGAGACGGTGGTATTGATGTCAAGGGTAGATAAGTAAGGGTGTAATAAGATAAGTAAAT
>JAAYOA010000092.1 GCA_012520525.1 Clostridiaceae bacterium
GCAAGTGACGGTCAACAAAGGTGAGACGCCTTCCGCAGAAGATGCCATCGCTAATAAAGAGGCTCTGCCCGAAAACACGACCTATGAATTCAAAGAAACAGTGGATACCACCACTCCAGGTGACAAGCCGGCCACTGTGGTTGTGAATTACCCAGACGGCTCTAGCGAAGAAGTGGAAGTGTCAATTCACGTCAACTCCGATGCTGATAACAATGAACCAGTTACCGAGCCGATCGCTGTGGATAAAAATACCGTTTTAGATCCGGCAGATTCGATCAGTAACAAAGATGAATTGCCCGACGACACTACTTATGAATTTAAGGAACCCGTCGATACTTCTCAGCCGGGCGGTAAACAAGCCACCGTTGTGGTAATCTATCCCGATGGTTCTAAGGATGAAATTCCAGTTGAAATTCGTGTCAATACTGATGCGGTCAGTCACTCACCGACAGCAGCGCCAGTCACAGTGGATAAGAATGTAGAACCTTCTGCAGAAGATGGCATCAGCAATAAAGATGATTTGCCTGAGGGTACGACATATGCCTTCAAAGAACCTGTAGATACAAGCACTCCAGGTGACAAGACAGCCATCGTAGTGGTGACTTATCCCGACGGTTCAACCGAGGAAGTGCCTGTCAATGTTCATGTTACCTCTGATGCAGAAAATAATGATCCTACGCCTAGCACAGTGACTGTGGACAAGGATGTTACACCGGACGCTGCCGATGGGGTCAGTAATAAAGACGATCTGCCCGAAGGTACAACATATGAATTTAAAGAACTTGTAGATACGACCACTCCAGGTGACAAGACGGTCACTGTCGTTGTGAATTACCCCGATGGCTCTAGCGAAGAAGTGGAAGTTACAGTCCACGTCAATTCTGACGCCGAAGTGGAAACACCTGAGACCCAGCAAGTGACGGTCAACAAAGGTGATACACCTTCCGCTGAGGATGCTATTGCTAATAAAGATGAATTACCCGAAGGCACAACATATGAGTTTAAAGAACCTGTAGATACGACCACTCCAGGTGACAAGACGACCACTGTCGTTGTCACTTATCCTGATGGTTCAACAGACGAAGTTGAAGTGACGGTACATATCAACTCCGATGCTGAGAACTATACGCCTGCGGCGCAAGAGATTGTCGTCAACAAAGGTGAGACACCGAAGGCCGCCAACGGCATTGCCAATAAGGATGATCTACCTGGTGGAACTATCTTTGAATTCAAAACACCAGTCGATACCAGTGAACCTGGCGACCAAGTAGTCACAGTCGAACTGACTTACCCCGACGGTTCTAAGGCAGAGATTTCAGTACAAATTCACGTTAACGATGACGCCGAAGCCAATGAACCCGAAACGCAGCCTCTTACCGTCAACAAAGGAATCACACCTTCTGCTGAGGATGCTATTACGAATAAAGATGAGTTGCCCGAAGGTACGACATATGCCTTCAAAGAACCCATTGATACAAGCACTCATGGTAATAAGACAGCCACTGTAGTGGTGACTTACCCCGATGGCTCAACGGATGAAGTTGCAGTACAGATTTATGTCAATTCTGATGCAGAACGCTATGAACCGATTGGCGAACAGATCACGGTCAATAAAGATGATGTACCCAATGCTGCCGATGCAATTATCAATAAAGATGAGTTGCCCGAAGGCACGACTTATAAATTCGATCCGGAGTTAGATACCAGTGAACCAGGTGATAAGGCCGGTCACATTGTTGTCACCTATCCTGATGGCACAAAAGACGAACTCTATGTCATCGTGGAAGTTATAGAAAACAGTGTGTCGAATGCAGAGGAATATGAACCTGATTTACAGATAATTGTTGTCGATAAAGGTGCTGAACCGGATCCCAAAGATGCCGTCAGCAATCTCAATGATTTGCCTGAGAACACAGACTATCAATTTAAAGATCCTGTATCCACAGACGTGCCAGGTGATCAAGAAGTCGTCCTTATAGTGACTTACCCCGATGGAACTGTGGATGAAGTGCCAGTGAAGATTCACGTCAAATCTGACGCTGAGAATAACTCGCCGACGGCTCAGTCTATTACTGTCGACCAGGGTGTTGAACCCAATCCGCAAGATGGCATCAGCAATATAGACGATCTGCCGGGCGGCACAAACTACGCATTTAAGACACCTGTTGATACCACGAAACCAGGGGATCAGACAGTTGTTGTTGTGATTACCTATCCCGATGGTTCAACTAAAGAAATTGATGTTCCACTCCATGTGAACTATGACAATGAGGTCAACGATCTTGTCGGTCAGGTCATTGCAGTGGATAAAGGAACAACACCCAACGCAGTCGATGGCATTGCCAATAAAGACGACCTGCCGGGTGGTACCAGCTACGCATTTAAGACACCTGTCGATACCAGAACATCGGGTGACAAACCAGCAACGGTCGTAGTCACTTATTTGGATGGTTCTATTGATGAAGTAGACATAACGGTCCATGTCAATGATGACGCTGAGACAAATGAACCTAAAACACAGCCTATTGCTGTCAATCAGAACGAAGAACCAGATCCGGCAGATGCCATCACGAACATCGTCGACCTGCCTGCAGATACAAGCTTCGAGTTTAAAGATCCTGTAAATACCAGTTCCCCCGGTGATAAAAAAGTGACCATTGTAGTCACCTATCCAGATGGTTCAACGGAAGAAGTAACGGCTACTATTCATGTGAACTATGACAACGAAAACAATGAACCCGCTGGTCAAAACATCACCGTGGACAAGAATGTTACACCAGATCCTGCCGCAGCGATCAGCAATAAAAATGATCTACCGGAAAGTACAAATTATGCCTTCAAAGAGCCCGTTGATACCAGTATGCCTGGTGATAAAGAAGCAACGATTGTAGTTACCTATCCTGATGAATCGACAGACGAAGTGGTGATCAACATTCATATCACGTCGGATGCCGAAAAGAATACACCGACAACTCAACGAATTACAGTTGAAAAGGACGCAACACCGATTGCTGCTGATCTCATTAAGAACAGATCAGACTTGCCCACAGACACGACCTATGACTTCAAAGCTCCAGGTGTAGATACTAGCGCGCCCGGTAGAAAACAAGCGATCATCATTGTCACCTATCCTGATGGCACAAAAGATGAAGTAAGGGCGACAGTTTACGTTAAAGATGATTCCGAGACCTATGCTCCCGTTGCCCGTCCGATCACACTTGATAGTGGTGCAACACCGAGTCCTGCAAATGCCATCGCCAATAAAGATGATCTCCCGGAAGACACAACTTATACATTTAAAGCCCCCGGCGTGGACATCGGTGCACCAGGTGAGCAAGAGGTTACCATCGTCGTTACCTACCCCGACGGCTCTACAGAAGAAGTAAGGACAACGGTTTACGTCAAAGATGATGCCGAAACCTATGAACCCACTGCCCAACCGATTTCTATTGATATTGGTGAAATGCCAGATGCTGCAGATGGCATCGCGAATAAAGATGATCTGCCAGAAGGCACAAATTATGCATTTAAAGCCCCCGGCGTGGACATCGGTACATCAGGTGAACAAGAAGTCACTGTCATTGTCACTTATCCTGATGGTTCGATAGATGAAGTGAAGATTGCCGTCACAGTTAGTGATCAGATTGCCGACAGTCTGACAACCCGTATCGCCGTTGAGCGAAACCTTGAAACTGTCAAAAAGTTGTCATGGCGGGTCGCTGAAGGAGCAGACGGCTACTTCCTGTATCGCAAAGGTCCGGGAGAAGATGCGTTCACTCTTATCAACAATCTGACCGAGACGAACTACACCGACATAGTGGAAGTGGCAGGTTTCTATCTCTATATTGTCTATCCGTATAAAGACGATGGTCGAGGTGGCAAGGTTATAGGTCAGTGTGAGAACCATGTTTACACTTATAGAAGGCTGCTGCCTGTCCAGAATCTCCAAGCGAGGAAAGCTAATAACGGTATCATGCTGACTTGGAATCCTGTGAAGTATGCCGAAAAGTATGTGATCTATCGTATGGGTCCTGGCGACGAAGAAATGAAGGCCTACAAGACAATTCCTGCGAGCCAGACAAGTTTCTTAGATCAAACCAATACAGATGGTTATTACTTCTACCGCGTGATACCGCAGCATACGGCTTTAGGTAATACCTACGGAGCTGTCAGTATCCACTGCGCTACCATTACCTTAAAAACGAAGCTGCCCCTTAGTCCGGTCCAGAACTTGAAGGCGGTCAACAAGTATAACTTGTATAATGACTTGACTTGGAATAAGGTGCCCGGTGCCTACGGCTATCTAATCTATCGCCAGGCGCCTGGAGAGGCTAAGCCGACTTTCTATCGTGGAACGACGCGCAATGGATTCACCGAGAAAGTTGCTGTGCCGGGCTATTATCATTACATTGTCTTGGCTTATCGCAAGAATCCAGACGGTACACTCACTTTAAGTCCGCAAAATGGTTATGCTACAACATACATAGCAAAAGCCAGTTAATTTGCTAACAATTTGACAGTTGCGACCATCGTAGAAGGTGCAATCTGTGCCTCAAAAACGCAACAATCAAACAACAATGTGATTGTTTAAAAAATGGCTTCCGATCAATCGGGAGCCATTTTTAGTGGATTGGAAGAAAAATTATATTAAGTGTATATGAGGATTTAATATTCGCTGAAAAGATGTCAACATATTTAAAACCATTCAGAAAAAAGGTCATTTTTTGTGGTAAATGGAAAATATTTGAATAGTTTTTCGGTAAAGGTATCGGCATATATTATGATAAGTAGAATAGTATATTTTTTTAGAGGATAAGCCTAGGTGTTGTATGATTAAAGATTTAACAGTGGGAAAGCCTTCGACTGTGCTTTTGAAATTTTGCTTGCCTCTGTTTGGCAGCATCATCTTTCAACAACTTTATAACATCGCTGACAGCTTTGTTGCCGGCAAATTCATCGATGAAAATGCCTTGGCAGCTGTCGGTAATAGTTACGAAATTACAATGATATTTATAGCCTTTGCGGTTGGCTGTAATATAGGTAGTTCAGTGATTGTGTCCCAATTGTTTGGGGCAAAGCGTTATCGAGACTTGAAGACATCGGTCTATACAACTCTAATTGCCAGTGGTGTGCTATGCGGTCTGTTGATGATTGGAGGTTTGATATTTACCAATGATTTGTTGCACCTGATCAACACACCGGAACACATAATGCCGTCCTCGGCCCTCTATTTAGATATTTACATTTGGGGGTTGCCGTTTGTATTTTATTACAATATTTCAACGGGTATTTTTACAGCGCTGGGGGATTCCAAGACCCCTTTTTATTTTTTAGCAGCCTCATCTACGAGCAATATTCTCATGGATATCCTGTTTGTTACCGTCTTTAATATGGGCGTTGCTGGTGTTGCTTGGGCTACATTTATTTGCCAGGGGATCAGCTGCATATTAGCATTAGTTTTTGTGTTTAGGCGTTTGGGACAGGTCAAGACCAATGAAAAAATACCGGTATTTTCATGGTCTCTTTTAAAGCGCATTGGCAAAATAGCTGTGCCTAGCTTTTTTCAACAAAGTTTCATTTCGGTCGGCAATATTATGGTTCAAGGCATCATTAATTCCTTTGGCTCCAGTGTTATGGCCGGTTATTCCGCATCAATTAAACTTAATAATCTTGTCGTGATCTCTTTCCTGACGTTTGGCAACGGCATATCAAGTTATACGGCACAGAATTTGGGGGCTAAAAAATTAGACCGAGTTAGGGAAGGGTTTAAGGCAGGTATCAAAATAGTTTGGACCATTGCAATTCCGTTAAGTTTTATCTATTTCTTTGGAGGCAAGTGGTTGGTCATGCTGTTTATGAATTCAACGACAGGACCAGCTATTGAGACCGGCGTACAGATTTTACGTATCTTAGCACCATTCTATTTTACTGTGGCGGCTAAATTAGCGTCAGATGGAGTGCTCCGTGGTTCAGGTATGATGAATCAATTTTTAGTAGCGACTTTTTCTGACTTAATCTTGCGGGTGGGATTAGCAAAGATCCTTTCGGATATGCTGGGTCCCGTGGGCATTTGGCTGGCCTGGCCGATTGGTTGGATTTGTGGAGCGACTCTGTCTGTGTTGTTTTACCGAGGTGGGCGCTGGGCGAAACAAGAAATTTAGCCATTCAAGCCTGCCGGTAAGGCAGCTGCGTTGGCACGATAGTAAAAATGGTTTGTTATCATTAAAATTATTGATATCTTAATCGAACTAAATAGACAAACTGAGGCATTAGATGATAAAAGATTTAACAGTGGGGAAGCCTTCGACAGTACTCTTGAAATTTTGTCTGCCTCTATTTGGTAGCGTCCTATTCCAGCAGCTCTATAATTTGGCAGACAGTTTTGTTGCCGGTAAATTTATCAGCGAGAATGCCTTAGCCGCTGTGGGCAATAGTTACGAAATTACGTTGATTTTTATAGCTTTTGCATTTGGTTGCAATATCGGTTGCTCGGTTATTGTGTCCCAATTGTTTGGGGCGAGATATTATCGGGATTTGAAGACAGCGGTCTATACAACTTTGACAGCCAGCGGCGTGATTTGCGGACTACTGATGCTGAGTGGTCTGATTTTTACCGAAGACCTGCTGCGTCTGATTAACACGCCGAAGCATTTGATGGCAGATTCCGCCCTCTACTTGGATATTTATATTTGGGGCTTGCCGTTTGTATTTTACTACAATATATCGACAGGTATTTTTACAGCTCTTGGAGATTCCAAAACGCCGTTTTATTTTTTAGCCGCTTCATCCACGAGCAATATTATTGTGGACATCCTGTTTGTTACCGTCTTTAAAATGGGAGTTGCCGGTGTGGCCTGGGCCACATTTTTATGCCAAGGTGTTAGTTGTGTTCTCGCTATATTTTTTGTTTTTAAACGCCTTGGAGAAGTCGAGGTCGAAGGTGCAATCCCTGCGTTTTCTTGGTCTTTATTAAAGCGCATTGCTTGGGTAGCCGTGCCCAGTTTTTTGCAACAGGGATTCGTTTCGGTAGGCAATATCCTAATCCAGGGTATTATTAATGCATTTGGCGCTAGTGTTATGGCAGGCTACGCTGCTTCTATCAAATTAAATAACTTAGCGGTTTCTTCTTACATGACGATCGGCAATGGGGTGTCTAATTATACGGCACAGAACTTAGGGGCGCAGAAGATCGAACGAGTAAGAGAGGGTAGGAAGGCGGGTATAAGGCTGGTTTGGATGATCGCCCTGCCTCTGACTCTGATCTATTTTTTTTGCGGCAAATGGTTGGTCCTTATTTTTATGGATTCACCATCGAGACAGGCACTTCAAACCGGAATAGAGATATTGCGGATTTTATCGCCGTTTTATTTTACTATTTCGGCGAAGTTGACTACGGACGGCGTCTTGCGTGGTGCAGGCATGATGCATCAATTTATGACGGCAACGCTAACGGCTGTGGTGTTGCGCGTTGGTTTTGCCAAACTGCTTTCAGGTGTATTTGGTCCTTTAGGTATTTGGTTGGCCTGGCCGATTGGCTGGTTTGCTGGTGTGGCCATTTCTATTTTCTTTTATCGCAGAGGTCGCTGGGCGGAACAGACGTTCTGACCGTAGAGCATTGACGTGCAAATTTTTGGGAATATTTGCTGATTGTAAACATGTTTATGACTTCACAAATTCAAGCGCGTTGGAGTAGGATATAAGTAATAAATTATTCATTTCTATTTATATGTATTTGAAATAGGTGTCTAACTGTGAATACTAACTCGCCTAATCCTCAACAATTTGCAGAGATCCAACCAGAAGACTCACTTCTCTTTCATAAATGGCTGGATGAATTAATGCTTTTGCTTAACCTTACGAATGTTGAAGTTGCCCAATTGGGCGGAATTGATCCAAGCTTAGTGAGTCGTTTTCGTCGTGGAGTGCGAAGACCTTCCGCCAACTTAAAACAACTTAAACACTTAGTGAAGGGTCTTTTTTTGGCAGCTCAAAGAAACAATCAACTTGATGATTTAACAGTTTTTTTAGGTGATTATGGAGACAGCGAAGTGATCCTCGAAGGTCCAGAATCGATTTCAGAATATATTGAACACCCTTTATACAGTCGCCTATTTGAGACAGCAGTCGCTGTTTTGGAAGAGAGTCCGCGCCTACCCAAAGGGACTAAAGATGAGTTGTCTTCTCTCAATTGTGTGCCTGGGCGATTGACTCGTCTTATGACATTTTTTTCTGTCACAAATTCTCATTTGGCTCACGAATTAAAGGTCGACAATTCCCTTGTGAGCCGTTGGCGCAGCGGATCGCGGCCATTGCGTGCTGACAATCCTATGCTTAGTGATATCGCAACATATTTTGCCAATCTAATCTGTTTGCAAAGTGAAGGAAATGATGAGGACAGCCCATTCTATACATCTTTACAAAATCTATTGAGTGAAAATGGTGTTACACCATCCAATAATGTTATTGTTTCTAAAATTACCTCTCTAGGTCAGGCTGGGTTGGCGGAATTGCTGCGTCAATGGTTACTTTCGGATTTATTGCCCGAAGAAGAGGGAACGGACCGAATTAGACGGATGTTAAAAAAAGTGGATACTTGGGATGGTCTGCCTCTATTTGATGATGAATTGACGACGGAGATCATTAATGTACCTCAGACTGTTCATCGAGGGACTTACCAAGGAGTCGTAGGAATACGCCGCGCAGTGGTGCGGTTTTTGTCGGATGTGGCGCTCAGTTCCCACAAGCGACACATAAAGTTGTTTTCCAATCAAGTCATGGACTGGCTGGTCGGCGACCAAACATTTTTGAGAGTCTGGTCCTGCTTGATGTATCTTGTTTTAGTGCGAGGTCACAAAATTGAAATCATCCACAACCTTGGTCGGAGTGATAGCGAAATAGGTGTTGCTATTGAAAACTGGTTGCCTCTTTATTTAAATGGAACTATTCGCTCTTATACTTGTAGTGGGTTAAACCGCCGTGAAGGTCCGGCGATGCCTCTGGTGTCCACCCTTTTTGTCGATGTTGGTCACGCCGCGATCCGTGGGGAATTCATCCAAGGTCTTGAGGACGAGGCCATTTATCGCTACTACCAGGGCGAGAAAAGTGTGCGGGCGATGGAACGTCAGTTCGATCAATTGCGACAGATGTCTGAGCCACTGCTGCAGGTTTTTCAGGACAGTCAAGAAATCCACGAGAGGGTTATTAGTCTTTTTCGAGCAGCAGCCGATGCTTCGACGGGACGTGTTCCCCTATGCGATGCTTTTGTTTCACTGCCCTTATATCTTTTACCAGCGGACGTTTTGAATGATGTCCTCAGAGAGCACAAGCTGTCTGCCACGGACTGCGAACGAGTGAAATCAAAATACCAAAACAGTAGAGAAGCCTTGGACGAGTTGCTTCAAAATGGACAACTTCAATTGAGTTTTCCCCGTCATTGGATACCCTTCAAAGAGGGCGAAATGTCCCAACAGTCCCTAACCACAGAACAGATCGATTGGGAAAAAGTACAAAGACTGGATATGTTCACAGAGAACAAAATAGAAGATCACTTTTGGTCTAAAAATGAATGCGCGCCAAGTCTTGAAACGGGTTTAAAAAACATCGGATTGTTAACCTTGTCACGGGAACACTACCGACGCTTCCTTTTATCTTTAAGAGAATTAATGATTGAATATCCTAGCTTATTATTGCGCCCCATTGTTGATAATCCTTATGGGCATTTGCGCATTTTGTCCCAATCAGGGCGCAGCCTGTTGATTATTAAGCGACAACCGGTGGGGTTGATGTTGGAATGTACGAACGTGACAATTTGTCACAATTTTGAACAGTACTTTTATCAAATGGATTAGTCAAACAATTAACAGCTACGAATGAAATTTTCTCTGCAAGCAGTGCAGCCCATCCACTGCTAATTTTTAATTTTTATGATACCCCTTGGACAAAGACCCAATGAGAATATTTGATTTGTGAATCAATAATGTCATTGACGTTTTTCTGTCAATATCATTTTATAGCAAAAACTACAGTATCCTAGTTTTATAGAACAGTATCCTAGTTTTATTAGATTAAAACTATGAAAGGATGTAGGTATGAAGGCGCTTTATTGTCCGAGATGTGGTTCGATAATTGGTCCTAGCAGTCAATTTTGTCAACACTGCGGTCATCAGTTGGCCATTAATCATACCGCCGATTCTGCAATTCCGCCATCATATCGAGGTACACAGACCGATCCGCGTATGCAGGAAAATTTACATTTGCAGAAAAATCTGTCTGTTCCTCCACCTGGCATGGGACAGTCCCCGCAATCTCCGATTGCGGCGTCATTTACACCGCCGCAGCCATTAGGGTATGATCCCAGTTTTCAATCCCAATATTCCCAATATGGAAGTGCTTCGCCGATGGCTTCCAATCGCGTTCCATATTCAAGTTCAGCTCAACGGGATTCTTTTTCAGGTGCACCTATGCCAGGTAGTGATATAGGGACGGTTAAGCCTTCTAATAAAAGTGCTTTGGGTCGTCTCTTAATTGTCATTTTAATTTTTGTCCTAGCCATTGGTGCAGCGGGTTATTGGCTTTATGACGCTCTTGCGGAGAAAAATCAAATCCCCGTAGAAGCCATGACGGGTATGTGGTCGGGATATTTGCTTGCCGAGGAAGTCGAGGGTGAAGATGCAGAGTTCATCAACGATGTTTTCGGAGATATAAAAATCGATATTAGACTCAGAGAGAATAATAAAGGTACCGCGTTGTTATACGGAATGACTTCGGAAATTCCACTGAACGCTGAGTATGATAGAAATATTTTAAAATTGACATACTTTGATGGCTCAGAACAACTGGAGTTTATAGGCAAAGTTGAGTTAGTAGATAGTGTTTTGGATATCAATGGCAAATTTAAAATGGAATACGAGGACGATGTCGGTCAGGTGACAGCCGAAGGTATCTGGTATGCTTCCCAGGGTGGGAGCAGGCGTTATAGTGGTTCACCGTCACCATAGCTGACATGACTGTACACGCCCCCTCGTTCCGATGCCATGTCATGCAACACAAATGTTGTTTGGGTTGATGCAAGTATGGAAGGAAAGGATTTGCTTATGAAAATATGGATCATCGCGGCTGTGATTGTTATTTTACTAATATTTCTTATCATGTTCATCGCTAATTACAATAAATTTGTACGTTTGCGCGCCGCGGTCAATGAGGCTTTTGCAACGATGGACGTCTATCTCAAACGACGCTATGATCTGATCCCCAACTTGGTTGCTGTCGTGAAACAATACGGCGTCTATGAACAACAGACCTTGGCTCAAGTCCTGGAGGCGAGACAATATGCTATGTCCGCAGGTGGAGCCGATACAAATCGCGTAGCCGGAGAGAATCAATTATCCCGTTCTCTTGGTTCGCTGTTAGCAGTGGCTGAAAATTATCCCGCATTGAAGGCAGATGCCCAATATATTCATTTACAAACAGAACTTTCGAGGCTGGAAAATGATATCGCCATGTCCCGCAAATATTACAATGCCGTTCTCAAGTCTTATAACAACGGTATTCAGGTCTTCCCGGCCAATATATTTGCAGCTATTTACGGCTTTAAGCCCTATCCATACTTCGAAATATCAGCAGAGGAGCGTCAAAATGTTCGCGTACAATTCTGATTACTTGGGGAAGAAACGGACTCAATCGAAATGTCGTTCCATTACAGCTTTGGTTGTTCTGTTGATCGTCTTTTTTCTTAGACCGGCAAGTCAAATTTCGGCGCTGGATGCTTTTGAGGTGGACAGTCTGCATATTGACATGGTTGTCGGCAATGACAACACTTACGTTATAACCGAAACTTATGAAATGGACTTTTCCGAAGAAAGACATGGTTTTATTCGCTCGTTACCTTTAATGACGTATGACAACCGGAGTATGTTGCTCTATGACATAGATGTGGATGCTCCCTTTACAACGTATCGCTCAGGTGAAGTTGCTGAAATTAAAATAGGTGATCCAGATGTGACTGTCATTGGTCCCCAAAGTTATACCATTCGTTACACATATGACATCGGTGAAGATAATTTTTCCGATATGGACGAATTATATTTTAATCTCATCGGAGCAGAGTGGGATACATATTTCCATGATGTAACTTTTCGCATCGAAATGCCATACGAGTTTAATGCCGACCGCCTTCACTTTACCTCTGGAGCAAGGGGTTCTACAGAGACTGCTCCGGTAGATTATTGGATCGAAGGCAGCACAATTTTCGGTGGGACAACGAGTACCTTGTATGCTCATGAAGCTTTGACCATCGCATTACCTTTACCTGAAGGTTATTTTGATGGGGCGTTGCGACCTAATAAGATTTTCTTTTACATCTATGAGAATTATATTTATCTCGGTTTATTGCTTATTTCTGTGATCATCGCACTGATTGCTCGAATCGGTCAGCGCCCTTCCGGCGCAGTGGAATATTACCCACCGGCAGGTCTAAACACCTGCGATATGGCTTATATACTTAATGGTGATGTAAGGGAAGAAGATATCGCTACCCTGATTGTTTCGTGGGCGTCCCGGGGTTATCTCCAACTCCAGGAAGTGGAATTCCAGGATGGGCGTCGTACCCGCAAAGACTTGATGATCACCAAACTGCGCGACGGTGACAACTATATGAAACCTTATGAAAGAGATTTGTTCGACAAACTCTTTACTCAAAATATGAGTCACGAAAATAGTATCCTAAGTTCCCAGTTGTCCACTCGCTTTGGCAGATCCATGCGTACCGCGATGAAGAGAGTCAAAAGTTATTGGAATAGTGCCGAGGGAGCGTATAAACCGGCGGTCCATTTAAACCAAATGTATGAAGACCCCTCTTTGGTGCAGCCAGTTTTTAAATCCCCTTTTATATGGAAATTACTGGTCCAGCTGCCCGGCTTTGCCATAATTATGCTATTTTTTCATAAGAAAGCTTTGAGTAACGCGAGTGACTCCGTTTATATGATTTGGATTTACTTATTTCTCATGGCTTTATTTCTGTATGTTTTAGTTTATCGTCCTTTTGCCAAGACGGTCTTTAATCTTGGCAAAGGCGAGGGTGTTTTCAGATTAATATTTAAAATAATTATTTTCGTTGCAATTGGCGCATTTGGTGTGTGGATGATGGAGAAGCACTTTGGTCGCGGAGTTCCTTTCGGCATCGCTTATATAACAGCTGCAATTCCACCGTTTTTGGCCTATCCAATTAAGCGGCGCAGCAAATATGGCAAGGGCATATATGCCCGTTGCAGAGGGTTCCAGTCATTTGTTAAGAATGCCGAGCAGGATCGTATTATTCACTTGGTTGGGGAAAATCCTAACTATTTCTTTGATGTATTGCCTTTTGCTTCAATCATGAATATCACCAAGGTGTGGGCGGATCATTTTGCTAGGATTGGTGCCGCGGCTAGACAGCCGCAGACCTTCGGCGACTATAGAAGAGAGCCTAGTTGGTGGGACTACAATGATCCATATCGTTACACTACATATATGGATGGACATTTAAGGTTTCTCAACCGAGATGTCAATTCGTCAGTAAAGGCGAGTTTGAAAGAAGAACGAGCCGAGAGCAGTTCTAGTGATTCCGGTGGGTCTGGCGGATCGTCCAGCGGCGGATCGTCCGGTGGTGGATCTGGCGGCGGCGGCAGAAGTTGGTAAGACGGATTTGAGCTGAACAGTTTAAAAATGAGGAGGAAAGTATGCACAATTTAAAGCCATTTAAGAAAAAATCAGCGCAAAAGCAACGTTCTGCCAAGGGACGTTCGAACGCAAACAAACATTGGATTCGTCGATTGATCAGTGCCAGTTTGGTCGGTATGCTGCTCATTCTAGGCTGTGTTGGCTGCCGACCGGGCAACATGATGTGTCGTTCACGGGCGCGCTCGGATGATTGGTTTGATGACGATGACGACGACTATTTTACGGAGTGGGAAGAGACCACTGAAAGATTGGTGCCTAGGGGTGTCGGAGATAAAACGTTGCCGACCGAACGTTCATCTCGATCTTCTAGATCTTCGAATCCTGGCTTGAGAGGGGCTGTTAGAACTACGACAACACCTGCACAGCCAGCTACTGTAACGATACCAGAGGAACCAGAGTACGAAGAACCAGAGTACGAAGAACCAGAGTACGAAGAACCAATTTATGAAGACCCAGTGTACGATGATACAGACTATGGCGACCCCGGCTACGATTCCCCAGGTCAAGGATCCTTATATGCGGCTTTTTTAGGTTCGTGGGATATGTATTACAGCGTGCAATATAGCGGTGACGGTTTTTATGATAATTATACTTTAAATGAATACAGAATTAATTGCGAAATCAGTACAGATGGAGATGGCGTCTATGTCTCTCTAACTCCCTATTTTTATGCCATGGACGGCATGGATTTCAGTGAATTGATGTATCAAGGGACCAAGACATACAACGCTGAGATCTATGATCAGTATTTGACATTTGCTGTCGAAAGCGAAGTATTCCCTCTGCAAGCTTCGGGTGACGGGTCGGCTCTTATTATACCGCTATATATGACGATCACGTTCTGGGTTGATGACAATGGCTCTTTGTACGGGACGGGATCCAACGAAGGTAGCTATGAACTTTACGGCAATCCTGTTGACGTATACGTGTATTATTCTATAGAACGTTAAAGTTTCAAAAAATAAAATATAAAGATTAACCCACTTGCGAACCTCCTCTAGTTCGTCAATTAATTGAAGAACTGGAGGAGGCTTATTGTGTTTGAATAGATATTTAAATAGTGCAAGTGTTTAAAATAGGTGAATACCAAAATCGTCTAAATAATATTTGAAAACTCTTAAGGAAAGACAGCTGTACAGGTAAATTTGTAATATGCGTGTTATTGTAAAGTACTTCAAAGTCCGTTAAATTTAATATGAATAATTATATCGAAGCAAATGACACATTTAATTGAATTGTCATTTACCAAGATGGAATGAGAGGCCTTTACAATGGAAATAAAAGGTGTGCCAAAGTGCAGCAAGCGTCTTTTAAGAGTATGTACGGCTGTACTTTCGACACTAATAATTGGCACAGGAGGGCTTGTCCATGCCAATGAAAAGACGGCACCTTCCAGTGAGATTTATAGTGAAGCTCAGATCCACGTCAACTACGAGGTTACAAGTCAAGGGGTTGATGTTACGCTTGACAATCAGTCCGACGTAGATGTCGAAAGCGTTGAACTGAGATCCAACGACATTCCAAATTTAACAATTAATCAGAATGTACAAAGGGTTGAGCGTGTTTCTGCAGGGGAGAGCAAGACTTTTGCTGTGACCTACAAGGCGCCGGGGGCACTGGATCAGAATGCCAATACCAGCCCCACCTCACTGCGAATTTTACCTCGTACCGGTGGTGGAGGGTTGTTGCTCTTAGCCATGGCTTTGTTGATGATTATAGGTGCCACAGGATTGACTGTGCTGCTGGTTCGACGCCGCCGCAATGGCAAAGAAAATATTATCATCGGTCTTGTGTTAGCAGGCAGTGTTCTCTTGACAGGTGGTCTTGTCTCGGGACGCGTTGCTGCCGAAGAACAGGTTCAAAGCCGAATTAGCGTGCCCATTAAAGCGGATTTTACGATGGGACAACATGCCTACCAATATCGGGGTGAGATTTCCTTTAATGTTAGTGACTGTCGCGTCGTAGAAGAGTCAGTGGAGAAATCCATTCCTTTTGAAAAAGAAATTGTCTACGATGAAACTTTGCCAGTTTTGAAAGTAGACGGCAGTGATAATGTCTTTGTCAAAACAGAAGGTGTAGAGGGTGTGGAGACCCGTGTTTATCGTTCGGTCTATCGAGGTAGCAAACTGGTTGAACAAAAACTGCTCAGTCAAGCTGTGACTAAGGAATCGGTTGCTGAAATTACTGTGTATGGCAGCATGGCGATAACTAGGGATCAGGATGTGCCTTACGATACTACTTATGTTGCCCAGCCCCAGCGGTCATTAGGCGATTCAAATGAAGTTCTAAGCGCTGGTACGGAGGGTAAGATATCTAATATTTATACCCGCAATAAAAAGACTGGGGAGATAGAGCACCGGGTTGAAAAGATTGCCCCGACCGCTCGACAGGTCGGTGTGCCGGCTCAAGAGACTTTAATTGAAGAGATTCCATTTAAAACAATAGAAAAGGAAGATAACAACCTTCCCAAAGGTGAACGTGAGATCAAAGTTGAGGGTGTTCCAGGTGAACGCACTATTGTACTGCTCTACGACGTGTCACCCGAAGATGGCAGCATATTATCCCCCCGTGAAATAAGGAATCAAATCACGCAGAATCCCGTCGATGAAGTTGTCATTGTCGGTACGGGGGTAAATGAAAATGAAACTAATGATCTGCCCTCAACAACTCAGTCTGTCACTAACAGCGAAGCAACAGAGACAACAACTTCAGAATTGATCACGACAGTGACTGAGGCGTCCAGGACAACGATAGCAACGACAGAAACTGTGCCGGATCATACCAATCCCGAAAGTTCGACTGAAGAGGTTGATCCTGTTACAACTTCTATTAATCAGACCAGAATAGATTCCAGAGAAGAGGAATCCCGAACGGAAGAGTCTGATACAGACGAGACCCTTGTGGATCCGCCGACACTAATGGAAGAGAACGACGGCTTAACAGATTCGTCAACTTTTGAGACAACTTTAACTGAAGCTGTCGCCAGCAAATCAGAAAGTACGCAGGATTTGGCACAATCAGAAGTGGAAACAAGGGATGATTCTGCTGCTACTCAAACAGATCGAGCATTAGAGCCTTCAGAGGACCTAGAGAATGAATTTGGCATATCGGTCACTGATGATGTTGAAGAGGCAGAGTCCACAGATGAAACCAGCGAGTCTAAAGACGAGAGTTGGAGCGAAGAGGACTACATCGATCTCTGTAAAAAGTTAATTTCTGAGTACAGGGATGAAGAACAGGTTGCGGTAGTCTATGTGGATGAATTGGTTGATAAAGCTGATAAATTAGTTGCCGCATGGGCTGAAGAAGACAAAGGCAGTGCCTTGCCATATGAGAAGTCAGAAGAGGATGATTTTGAATCGGCTTGGATTGTCCGCCTAGAGGGTACTTCAGAAGCAGACTTGGATCAACGTTTGAGAGCATGGTTTGATGATTCAGAGAATCGCCGTTCAGTGGACCTCGATGAATGGACAGAAATAGGTGTTGGTTGCCGTGTTAAGGATGACGTTTTATACTTGGTATATGTAAAGTAAATTAGTAGTTTGAAGTTGCTCTAAAAATAGTGCACTCATTTCAAATGAATTACAGACAATTAAGAAATGGAGTATTATATGAAACCTGTCTATATGATTGTTACGAGCTGGTGTCCTCACTGCAAACGTGCCCGTGGTATTCTACAGGATCTGTTGGAAGAGAACCCCGCTTGGAAAGAGTTGTCTATCACAATAATCGATGAGGAAAACGATAAGGATCAAATTAAGCCTTTCTTTAATTATTATTACGTACCAACAGTCTATGTCGGAGAAGATAAGAGCTTTGAAGGCGTTCCTTCTGAAGATTTGTTAAGAGAGGCTCTTGAAACAGCTTATAATGGTTGATCTGGACTGCTAGACGCATATTGGATGTTCTCCAAAATCAAAACTCAAACCGACGGACGAAAGTTCGTCGGTTTTTATGTGTCTGTTATACTCAATGACCAGTGACTCCGAATAAATTGCATATGCGAATGTAAACTACTTAAACTTGTTATAAAAATATTCACTATGCACTGGATCAGCATCCATATTATTATATTTCGACTTAAAGTGTTAAATTGATAAAAAATTTACGATGTTTAGAATAAATAAGACTTAAAGAACAAATATCATTGATAGAATAATTCTTACTAAGAAAAGGAATATACGCCGTTGATGGAGGCATTTACTTATGAATCTTATACGTAAAATTATTTTAGTAGGATTAAGCTTGACCACTTTACTTGTTAGCAGTTGCGGCAGTAGTGATGCAGAGACGGAAACGACAAAGCGTGAAACTGTCGCCGCTGAAGCTGTAGCGGATGGAGACGCTGTGCAAGATCAAGAGGTTAGTGAGGACCTGGGAGAGGTTGTCATTCCTAATATGCCAGGGGCTACGCCTGAGGCGACGGCAGAGAATTTTTCTCACTTTAGTGCAGTTGATGTCAATGGCGAGGCTTATGACGGTTCTCTCCTGAAAGGGCATCGCTTAAATGTTATTAATTTTTGGGGCACATTCTGTCCCCCGTGTATTTACGAAATGCCGTTTTTAGGTAATCTGAACCGCACCTATGATGATGCCGATGTACAATTCATTGGAGTTATAGTGGATACCACGGATTCTGCCAATTCATACGGCGAAGATACTTTAGCTGAAGCGCACAGGATTATCGCTGAGAGCGAGGCGGATTTCATCCACCTATTGCCTTCTCCAGATCTTTATACAATTTTTATGAACAAGGTCTCTTCGATTCCAATGACAGTGTTTGTCGATGAGAACGGCGAGATTATCGAAAATTATGTCGGTGCTCACGATGAGGCCGGTTGGGCAGAGTTAATTGATAGCGCTCTGAACAAACTTGATTAAATTAGATATTAATACTAGCCACTAGCACGGATCGTTTTATTAACACGTGTTGCTAATGCGGATCAGGATTGAGAAATAAGTAGCAGCATGGTAGTAATACGATCATATAACTATGATAGGCGAGCGTAATCCGATAGCCATGAGTAAGAAATTCAGTAAAAAAGATGATCAAGCCATCCAGGGCTCGCAGCATCAAGGCTCGAGCCCTGATGCTAATGTCCGCAAAAAATCTTCCTGGAAGCGACCAATTTGGTTGCCAATTTTGTTGTTTGTGATCGGACTTGTATGTATTGGTATTGCCTTTCCTTTAGGGGACGTGAGATTGATGTTCCAAAAGGCAATTTATATTTGTTTGGAGTGCATTGGTCTTGGGTAAAATTAAAGGTTGGTTCGCTAAATCTTTTCAGAGGGTAAGACTTGCCGTTGCCCTCGCTTTTACGATGTTGAGCAATGGTTACTGGGTCGGTTTTATGCAGGGAAAGATCTACCAGGGACCTTTGAAGATGGGTTGTATACCTGGATTAAATTGCTATGCCTGTCCAGGTGCTTTGGGCTCCTGTCCGATTGGTGCAATGCAAAATTGCCTGGCTGGCGTGAACAGACGTCCCTCCTTTGTAGTTTTGGGATATCTTTTGGTCTTTGGCTCGATCCTAGGTCGTGTGGTCTGCGGATGGTTGTGTCCGATTGGTCTGATCCAAGATGCATTACAATATTTGCGCCCGGTGAGCAAACGAGGGCGTTCCCTCCCAGGGCACAATCGACTTAGGTATTTTAAATATGTTATTTTGTTCGTGTTCGTCATTTTTCTGCCGGCAATTATTATCAAGGCGGGAGCAGGTTCTCCTTGGTTTTGTAAATATATCTGTCCTCTTGGCGCAATATATGGAATTTTTAATAAAGTTGCGCTGATTCGTCTACACGTTTCCCTAGATCGCTGTATCAGTTGCGGGCGCTGCACAAAAACCTGTCCCATGGACATAGATGTCGTCAATAATCCTAATTCTGTGGAATGTATTCGCTGTGGGCGCTGCGTTTCTGTTTGTCCTACTCAAGCAATAAATTTAGGAGTTAAGCAAAAATTTAAGGCGGCAGACGTGCGTTTTAATTCCAAAAAATTGTAGAATTAGAGGGTTTGACAAATAAAACTTGGAAAAACTAAAAAAAAATTATGCAATTTACACGAGGAAAAATATTAGATTGGGGTATAATGTTTAAGCAAAGGGTATTACAGTAACTTACAAAGATGTATTAACCAAACTCAGATTGGAGAGAAGAGATGTTCAAGATCGTCAAAAAAGAAAATTTAAATGATGCCGTCATTAGAATGGCAATCGAAGCACCGTTTGTCGCTAATAAAGCGAAGGCAGGACAATTTATTATGTTCCGTGTGGACGAGCAGGGTGAACGTGTTCCTCTGACTGTTTCCGACACAGATAAAGAGTTGGGTACAGTTTCCATTATTTTCCAGATTGTCGGCAAGGCAACCCGTTTGCTGGCTGAAAAAGAAGAAGGCGAATACATCGCAGACTTTGTCGGTCCCCTGGGTAATCCTTCTGAACTAGAAGGTTATAAGACCGCTTGTGTCATAGGCGGTGGTGTCGGCACAGCGATTGCCTACCCTTCAGCTAAAGCGCTGTACGAACAAGGCGCAAAAGTTGATGTTATTGCCGGTTTCCGTAGCAAAGATATCGTTATTTTAGAAGATGAATTCCGCGCTTGTTCTGACAATCTTTATATCACTACAGATGACGGTACCTATGGTCGTAAAGGCTTTGTTACCCAACAACTGACTGATTTGCTCGAGTCCGGCAAAAAATATGATGTCGTTGTCGCCATCGGTCCGGTCATCGTTATGAAATTAGTCTCTGACATTACGAGAGAATATGGTATAAAGACATTGGTGAGCTTGAATCCGATTATGGTTGACGGTACAGGCATGTGCGGTGGCTGCCGCGTCACCGTTGCCGGCGAAACAAAATTTGCTTGTGTTGATGGACCTGAATTCGATGGTCACGACGTTGACTTCGATGAACTGATGAAGCGCAACGCCATTTATAAAGACCAGGAAGCTCATGACGACCACGAATGCCGTCTTGGTCTGCCTAAACATTAATAATTGAGTTATGATAAACTTTCGCACATCTGTGTGAAGGGGATGAAATATAAGGAGTTGAATAATGGCAAAAGCTAATATGGATCCCAAAAAATGTCCGATGCCTGTCCAGGATCCCGAGGTTAGAAATCAGAACTTTTCCGAAGTTGCTTTGGGATATACGGCTGAAATGGCTGTAAATGAAGCCAAGCGCTGTCTACAGTGTAAGCATCGTCCTTGTGTTCAAGGTTGTCCGGTTAACGTACAAATTCCAGAGTTCATAAGTTTGATCGCCGAAGAAGATTTCGAAGGCGCATATCAGAAGATTTTGGAAACAAATTCCTTCCCAGCAGTCTGCGGTCGTGTCTGCCCCCAGGAAACCCAGTGTGAAGGTCGCTGTGTTCGAGGCATCAAACACGAGCCCGTCGGCATTGGTCGCCTTGAGCGCTTCGTAGCAGACTATCATAGAGAAAACGTGTCTGCTAAAACCGAAGAGATTCCTTCCAATGGTCACAAAGTAGCTTGTATTGGTTCCGGTCCAGCTTCACTGAGTTGTGCGGGCGACTTGGCAAAACAAGGCTATGATGTCACTGTTTTTGAGGCATTCCATATCCCTGGTGGCGTTCTCGTCTACGGTATCCCTGAATTCCGTCTGCCCAAAGATATTGTTCAGCTGGAGATCGATCAGTTGAACGACCTCGGCGTTGAGGTTATGACCAACATGGTTATTGGGCGCGTCCTGTCCATCGATGAACTGCTGAATGATATGGGCTTTGAAGCCGTCTTTATCGGCAGTGGTGCCGGTCTTCCGAACTTCATGGGCATTGAGGGTGAGAATCTGGTAGGCGTCTATTCTGCCAATGAATACTTAACTCGCGCGAACCTCATGAAAGCATATCGAACTGATTATTCTACACCGATCCGTTTGGGCCACAAGGTTGCCGTTATCGGCGGCGGTAACGTTGCCATGGACGCAGCCAGAACGGCTAAACGTTTAGGTGCAGAAGAAGTCAGCATTGTCTATCGTCGTTCCAGAGAAGAAATGCCTGCTCGTGTCGAAGAAGTTGAACACGCCGAAGAAGAAGGCATTATTTTCCACAACTTGTGCAACCCTATTGCTTACGAAGGTAATGAAAAGGGCGAAATCAATAAGATGATTTGCATCCGTATGGAACTCGGTGAACCCGATGAAAGTGGTCGCAGACGTCCCATGCCAATCGAAGGATCTCATTTTGAGACCGAAGTCGATACCGTTATCGTTGCTGTCGGTACATCGCCGAATCCGCTGATCAAAGCGACAACGCGCGGTCTTGAGACGAATCGCTGGGGTTGTATCGTGGCCGATGAGAATGGTCAAACCAGCCGCGAAGGTGTCTTCGCAGGTGGCGATATCGTTACCGGTGCTGCGACTGTTATTAACGCAATGGGAGCAGGTAAAGTTGCCGCCGCTTCAATTGATCGTTACATTTTGTCTAAAGCAGCAGAGGCCTAATTGATCATTTGCACAGTGCATTAGAAGTTATATTTTAGATTTAAGGGGATGTGGTACAAAGGACTGCATCCCCTTTAATTATTAGTTATATGAAGGCTATTTTCGGTTTATCAATCGCGGCAATTAAGCTATGATAATGACTTAGTGCGGTTTTGAACCGGTATTAGAAAATTATCTCAAACCTCTTTTTAGAAGAAAGGTATAGAATGCAAGAAATGAATCCATCAACCGAAGATGCGCAGCAGAAGGATCAGACCAGTGCCAATTACAGCAGAGAGACAGCACTAAATCGTACGGCCTTGCTTTATGGTAATGCTCGGATGCGCCGTTTAGCTGCTGCCAAAGTGGCGATATTCGGGATTGGCGGCGTCGGCGGTATGGCAGCCGAAGCCCTTGTCCGCAGCGGCGTAGGTGCCCTTGAGGTGATCGACTTCGATACGGTGGATTGGAGCAATCTGAATAGACAGGTCTGGGCAATGACCAAGACAATCGGTCGGCTAAAAGTTGATGTGGCAAAAGAACGACTGTCTTTAATTGCACCAAGTGCGGTAATCACGGCTCGCCCGCAGAGAGTAGAGGAAAATAATATAACAACGTTTCCTTTTGAAACGTATGATTATGTCGTTGATGCGGTGGACGATGTCGGTGCTAAATTGGCGATCATACAAGCTGCCAAGACAGCCGGTGTACCCCTAATTAGTGCCATGGGAGCGGGCAACAAATTAGATCCTATGGCTTTTGAAGTGGCCGACATATATGAAACTTCGGTGTGCCCGCTTGCTAGGGTCATGCGACGGGAACTGCGCAAACGTAATATCACAGATGTAAAGGTCGTGTACTCTCGTGAACAACCTAGGCAAATCAAGCCACCGACGGAAACAGATGAAGGGGAAAATAGGTTGTTAATTCGTCAGCCTCCAGGCAGCGTCATGGCAACAGTTGGTGCGGCAGGTCTGCTGATTGCTGCAGAGACATTGGCGGATCTAACAGGTCTGCTCATTCGGTAAAGTGACTAGACCAAGGGACTTTTAGCAAACACATATTAAGGATTTGATTATGCCACGGTTTTTTATCGAACAAGTTGTGCCGGCGGATGCAGAGGTCTTGACCTTGGGGGCAGATGATACCCATCATGCCTGTCAAGTGCTGCGGTTAAAACAAGGTGATGAGATTGAAGTCTGTGACGATCATCACACCCTACACCGCTGTGTGATTAGAGATTTGCCAAAACGACAAGAAAAATTGACCGTACAAATTATAGAACGCCAACTCAGCGACAGCGAACCGCCTTATGAAATTATCTTGTATCAGGCGTTGCCAAAAGGCGACAAGATGACCACGGTCATCCGCATGGCGGTGGAACTTGGTGTGACTCAAATTGTCCCGGTGTTGGCCGAGCGGAGCGTCTCCCGCCCCACAGAAAAGAAGTTGGAAAATCGTCGTCAGCGCTGGCAGAATGTGGCAGAAGCAGCGGCCAAACAATGTGGTCGAGCTCGAGTGCCTCAGGTCTTATCCTTGATGACAGTTGCAGAATCTTTGACGTACCTAGACGATATTAGATTAGAAGGGAAGTCTGGCAGCAGGCAATTGGTGGATGGACCGCCCGTTGGAGAGGATATTTTAACTTTTATTCCTTATGAAGGGGAGGATGCCGTTTCATTGCATGATTATTTAAATCCCCATCCTCGACCGAATCAAATTGCCTTTTTCGTCGGTCCGGAAGGGGGGTTTTCGGCAGCTGAGATTGACCAATTCATGTCAGCTGGTCTGTCAACTGTGTCCTTGGGACCGCGCATTTTGCGTACCGAAACGGCCGCTGCTGCTGTACTTAGTATGTTGTCATATCACTATGAATTGACGTAAAATGCTTGAGTGCATAAAATAGATAAGAATGTCTAAATAATATATTTTTCAATCAGATAAGTAATTCAACGAATAGTAATTTAAAGATTTAAACTTTATTGCAAAAACAAGTGCTTTTGGGAAGCATATTATTTGATAAAAAATATAATTAATATAAATATGGTGTTTAGGAGAAAATCATGGCAGAAAATATTGTGGGTTTAAAGCGCAGCTATCGCTGTGCAGAAGTTAGCGAAGAACTGGTAGGTCGAGAATTGACTTTAATGGGATGGTGTCACAAGCAGCGGGATTTAGGTGCGGTGATCTTTATTGGTTTGCGAGATCGCAGCGGCGAGATTCAACTTATTGTCGATGACAACAGTCCCGAGGACGTTAAAGCGAAAGCCTCCCGCGTCCGCAGCGAATATGTCATCGCTGCGAAGGGCATATTGCAATTGCGTTCGGCTCCCAATCCAGATATGGAGACAGGTACTTTGGAGTTGAGCGTCCAGGAATTGCGGATCGTTAGCGAGTCCCTAACACCTCCATTCTACATAGAGCCCCAGGTTGAGGCCCGGGAATCTCTGCGACTTAAACATCGCTATTTGGACCTTAGAAGACCGGATATGCAAGCTAACTTTATGTTGCGACACCGCTTGACAAGTTTGACCCACAGCTATTTTGATGAACAGGGATTCCTCGAAGTTGAGACACCTATTTTGGGTCGCAGTACTCCGGAAGGCGCAAGGGATTACCTTGTCCCCAGTCGCGTCCACCCCGGCAACTTTTTTGCCCTTCCGCAGTCGCCTCAACTTTATAAACAGCTGTTGATGGTGGCGGGATTCGACCGCTATGTGCAAATTGCTAAATGTTTCCGAGATGAAGACCTGCGCGCAGATCGCCAGCCGGAATTTACTCAAGTCGATCTCGAAATGAGTTTTGTGGATGCCGATGACGTTATGGAAGTTGTCGAAGGATATATGGCTCGCATTTTCCAAGAGATTTTGGGAGAAACATTGACACTTCCACTGCAGCGCATGCCTTATACAGAGGCTATGGAGCGCTTTGGTTCCGACAAGCCTGATTTGCGTTTTGATTTGGAGCTTCAGGACCTCACTGAGTTTGCTAAAGACATTGATTTTGTGGTGTTTAAAAATGCCATCTCTGACGGCGGCATCGTCAATGGGATTGTCGTTCCCGGTGGCGGCGAAATGAGTCGTAAACAGATAGATAGTTTAGCTGATTATGTAAAAACATGGGATCTTAAAGGTTTACCGTGGCTCGTACCAGACGAAAAGAAGACACGAGGCTCCGTGACCAAATTTTTCTCTCCTGAAAAAGTTCAGGAACTTATGAATCTAACTGGTGCCGAATACGGTGACTTGATTGTCATGGGAGCGGATCGTTGGGATCGGGTCAAGGCTGGATTAGGTCAATTGCGCTGCGAACTTGCCCGGCGTCTGAATTTGGTTGACGGCAAAGCCCATAAATTGTTATGGGTGACCGAATTCCCGCTTCTAGAATATGACGAAGAAGACGAGCGTTATGTTTCAATGCATCACCCGTTTACCATGCCCCTAGATGAGGATGTGGATCTCTTGATGACCGAACCGGAGAAAGTACGGGCAAAGGCATATGATATCATCATGGATGGTACAGAGTTAGGCGGCGGCAGCATTCGTATCCACGACCAAGCGTTGCAGCAGCAGATGTTTGAACGGCTCGGATTCAGTGAAGAAGCTGCATGGGCCAACTTCGGTTTCCTGTTGGAGGCATTTAAGTATGGTGTCCCACCCCACGGTGGTTTGGCCATAGGGCTTGACAGACTGGTCATGCTATTGGCACAAACATCCAGCATTCGCGATGTCATTGCATTTCCCAAAGTACAAAATTCTTCCTGCTTAATGACCCAGGCTCCTAATGCGGTGTCGCCA
This sequence comes from Clostridiaceae bacterium, assembly GCA_012520525.1. Lineage (GTDB taxonomy): Bacteria > Bacillota > Clostridia > Saccharofermentanales > Fastidiosipilaceae > JAAYOA01. The sequence continues at coordinate 25,958 of JAAYOA010000092.1, forward strand.
GAGCAGCTTAGAGAACTATGTTTGCAGGTGACGACAAAGGTTGAAGCACCTACTTTAGATGAGGATGAATCCGAGGAGGCGTAACTTGGAGCAAGGCACATCAACTTCTCGTAAAAATGCACTGCGAGAATTGTTTGAGTGGATCAAATATCTTGGCGTTGCTGTCTTGATCGGCATAGGTCTAACTACATTTGTGGTACAGCGCAACGAGGTCATGGGCAGTTCCATGGATCCGACTTTAAAGAACGGTGATCAGATTGTCGTACAAAAACTGAGTCGCTATTGGCATGGCATTGACTACGGCGACATCGTCACGATTCATGGTTCAAGTGTACCCGGCAGCGAAGGTACAATGGATGAGGATATCATCAAGCGAATTATTGGCTGTCCTGGAGACCACATTCAGATTATGGACAATCATGTTTATTTGAATGATAAATTGTTGGAGGAACCGTATTTGTTGTCCGGTACAGAGACGGTCCAGATCAATGAGAAGTGGCTAGATGTAAAACTTGGTGAGGACGAGTACTATGTCCTCGGTGATAATCGAAACGCCAGTCGAGATAGTCGCGACTTTGGTCCTGTGCCCCATGACGCCATCATTGGTGAGCTATGGTTTCGCATGTTTCCCTTTGAACACTGCGGTGGTGTCGAGTGACAAGGCTTATGGTTATCCACGATTAGAATAAACTCGAAAATAGCAAAAATCTGGCACACTGTAACCCTTTTGCGGATATCAATTGCAGTAGCCAAAGCAAATTTAAGTTAATAGTAAAAGAACAAATTTTTAGAATATTTAGTAAAGGAAAAATAATGCCCTCGGAAAGACAAGAGCATATACGTAATTTTTCTATCATAGCCCACATCGATCACGGCAAATCGACCTTGGCTGATCGCATGATTCAGTTGACGAGTACCCTGTCCGAGCGAGAAATGCAGGAACAGGTGCTGGACAATATGGACATCGAGCGGGAACGGGGGATCACCATCAAAGCTCAAGCTACGCGCATGTTGTATAAAGCAACCGATGGTGAGACGTATGTATTTAACTTGATCGATACACCCGGTCACGTTGACTTTAACTATGAAGTTAGCCGCAGCTTGGCTGCCTGTGACGGTGCCATTCTCGTTGTTGATGCGGCGCAAGGTGTGGAGGCACAAACTTTGGCAAATGTATATCTTGCTATCGATGCTGACTTGGAGGTGTTGCCAGTCATAAATAAGATCGACTTACCTTCGGCTCAGCCCGAGTTTGTCCGCCATGAAATTGAAGAAGTGATTGGTCTGGAGGCCAGCGAAGCGCCATTGATTTCCGCCAAAGCGAATATCAATGTGGAAGAAGTGCTGGAGAAAATTGTGACCGAATTACCGCCTCCGGAAGGCGACGAAGAGGCGCCGTTAAAAGCGTTGGTTTTTGACTCTAAGTATGATCCCTATCGGGGCGTTGTGGTACACGTGCGCATTCGTGAGGGGAGTGTATCGGTGGACGACGATATTTTGCTTATGCATACCGGCAGCGTATATACGGTCACCGAACTTGGTTATTTCCGCCCCGGCAGCTTTTTGCCCGGTGAAACATTGTCGGCGGGCGATGTCGGGTATATTATAGCGAGTATTAAGAATGTGCGAGACACAGCGGTGGGTGATACCATCACTTTAGCGAAACGCCCTGCCAAAGAACCCTTGCCAGGTTACAAGAAAGTACAACCTATGGTGTTCTGTGGTCTCTATCCAACGGACAATGCCCGCTATCCTGATCTGAGAGAGGCGTTAGAAAAACTACAAATTAATGATGCTGCTTTGACTTATGA
>JAAYOA010000003.1 GCA_012520525.1 Clostridiaceae bacterium
AGGTAGGTTTGGGCCTTGTTTGGCAATGTCTCTACTGCCTCTCTCATATCAACCTCTTCTAGTACTTGCCACAGCCTCTTTTCTTCCTTTTCATCCTGGCCACTTTTTTGGGTAACTATGTTTTCTATATTTCATATTATGTATTAGATTTACCTCGAATTTTAAAAAGTGTCGGTAGATTGTCGGTATATGCCGGTAGATTATTCATAACTATATATGATTAATGGTACCTAATCAATATTTGATGGAACCAATTCTTCGGTACTTTTATGTTATCGTTTAGTTCCATATAATTAGTATGTTCCTTAACTTCTATCATTACACTGCATCACTATGATGTTGGCTAATTATCGCAGAAATAAGAGTCATGATATGCATACCTTATTTATAAATGAAAGAAATCAATCAAATTATTTCTTATGATTAAATTCTATATCCATAAAACTATTTTTTTAATATTACTTCTTAGAGTAATTCATTCCCTCGCAGGGCATTTGTATAAATCCAATCATAAAGCATTATTTTTGGTTCTAATCCATATATAAATCACACTCGCGAATTTATACTAAAAACAAATTCATCATATTATACACGGTGACTACTATAAAGCGGCATCCTTTCAAGCATGCTCATATTGTATCGATAATATATCGATTATATTTCGATTTAATGTTTACTATTTCTATTTTCAATCTCATTTAACGAGTTTTATTTATGATTGATTTGGTAACAGTATTAATTATGTGTTGTTTATTTGCATTATATATTGATAATATTTTAATTATATTATTGACATGGGTGATTTTAGATGTTACTATAACATTAGCAAATAATATGGAGGTGATTAATATGGCTGAGACCAAACGGGAGAAATTTGTCCGGATTGCAGAAGCGAGAACAAATAAAATTATTAGTATGATTCAGCTTCTTGGAAATTGCTCAAATCGAGCTGCATATGACTACACTGAAAAAGATGTTAATGCTATTATTAACGCTATCGATAAAGAGTTAAAACTTGCAAAACAAAAGTTCGTTTCCTCAGGCGAAAAACAGAGAAACTTCAAGCTAGAAAAATAAATAAGGGGGTTTTTATATGGTAGATAATATGACTCAAATTCCGCAAAACTATGTTAAACAAGTAGAGTGGGTATATGGCGCATATGAAGATGCTGGGGTATCCTTACCTGAGGGTTTCCAAAAGGATAGTATTCAAAATGCTACAGGAGCACGCAAACATAATAGCTGGGATAATTGGGCTTGCGAGATTTCCTTAGTATCTAATGAAAAAGGCAATTATTTAATTGTAGAAGATTTCGGTACCGTAGGTTTAACCGGAGACAATATAGCATCGGAAGAAATCCAGAAATTTATATCAAACGGTGGTTATCTTGATACTGATCAAAGATTGGCTAGATTTACATCCATGAATAATTCTGGGGGGAACCAAAGTGGCGGCGGCCTTTATGGTGTTGGAAAGATTGTCTATGCTGTTGCATCACAGAACTTATCATACTATTTCGACTCACTACGTGAAGACGGAAAATATGTTGCAAATGCAAACATTAAGGGGCAGGTTTATAGCCAAGCCTTTGAAGGTAATAAGGCCATGGATTTCATTGAGGAAAATACTGGCCTGAGCGAAAAAACTACCGCTGGCACTAGAATTATTATTGAAAACCCAAAGAAGGAAATTATTGAGTCTATAGATTCCGGAAAATTGGAAAAATACATTCAGAAAACGTGGTGGATTATTCTAGAGCGTATGGGGAATACTGCCCATATCTCTGTTAATGGAAAGAAGATTGAAGTTCCTGAAGGTATTAAAAATTACAAGCATAATTATGTGCTCACAACTCCTGAGAATTTTAAGCCCAACTATCGTGTCAAGAATTTTGGTTTGTTTATATCAGATGATGGTAATAACATTTGGGAAGGTATCTCATACTATCGAAAAGGAATGCAGATTGGTCAAGTTGACATAAAAGTTGTTCCTGAAAAGGTAAAAGGCAAATACTGGGGCTATGTTGAGGTCGATGAAGACTGGGAAAGTGCACTTGCTGAGATTGAGGATAAGGTTCATTTTGGAGTAAGTAAGGGTAAAAAGCTCACACTTACATATCAAAACCTAAAAAACTATTGCTCTAATAAATTCAGACAGCTTCTTATTGAGTGGGGTTACATAAAAGATAAAGAGCATGAGAATAAAAAACTTAAAGAAAGACTTGATCTAATAACAGAGTCTGTACAAGATTTATTTGATTCCCTCGGATTTGAAGATTTAGGTACCGGTCCAGAAAAATCTGACTTTGATGTACGGTGGAAAAATATATTATATCCCTCTACTGGTATTGAACGTGTTACTACAAATGATAAAATCAACTTCACAATGAGGATTACAAGCTCTTATTTGACACAGAAAAGGTTTGAGTACTCTCTAGCAGTTGTTGAACCCGAAACTAAAAAGATAATTTCACAAATAGATGCTGGCACTATTTCAATGAACCCGGATGAAGAATATGAGAAATCATTTATTCATGTAGTAACCAAATCCAACTCAGAACAGTATAAACAGAATAGAATTATATTAAAGGTGAATGTTATTGGAAGTGGTAAAGAAAAAGTGAAGATGCTTCCCTATTTTTACGATATTGATAAACCTGATAACAGTAAGCGCCAGGTAACACTATCCCTTTACGAATGCACATTCCCTAACCAAGGAAGTCGTCGTGTTAATTTCGGAGAGTCATTGCAAGATATTAAATACCGCATAGAAAACAAGTGCAATGATAAGCTTTCTTATCGTCTAAATGTGAGTATTCATAACGCAAGCGATGTCGATTGCCCAAAGATTCAAGATATATGCTCTTTATTTGGTGAAGTTAAACCGTATGAAGCGGTTGTTTTAGATGCTGCCGAGCACTTAATGTTTGAGGAACCCACCTACAAAATGCACTTAGATAAAGGTATCCTTGAATTAAGAGCACGTCTAAGTGCGGCAGAAGACAGCGGAGATTTTGAGAAGGGTGATAAAGTTACACGTTACCACTACAAAATATACTTGAATTGTGATGAGAAGCATGGTAAAAAAGACTCTTTTATAATCAAGAGTGTGGATTTACCCGATGTTAAGAGGCGTGCATGGTATGATAATGAAGGAAATGAAAGAATAATATACTTAAACATTGGCCATTATGCCTATACGTTCCTTTCTGATTACCCTGAGGAAGTTCAGTTCACCTATTTGGAGGAACAGGTAATGAAACAATATATATTGCTTTATCTAGCAGAAGGCAAATATGACATGTTTAGTGATGGAAAAGATAAATTTCAAGATTTAGACCCGATGTCCGCTGCGGAACGTGTGATGGATAAGATTGAAGATGTATATTATGAAAAATTTATAGCGGGGTGATGACAAGTGAGAACTGTGAGACCTATAGTTGAAATAGATCAGGAACACCGTATAGTCTATTGTGGAATGCTCTCATCACAAGAAAAAGCATCCATCGATGATATACTTAATGTTCTTAAAGATGAAATTCCCAAGGTTGAAGGTGATTTAAAAAACAAATATGGGAATAAAGTAACATACAAGTATTATCTAGGGAAGTTCTTGGATGTATTGCTTAACAAATATAAAATATCAACATCTGAAAGGAGACTCTTTTGGGATGAAATCAAAATCTTAGCTTCTAAAGAGTCTCGTAAACGAAATGAAGGCAAAAACTCTAAAAAACGTAGCTTCTATGAACAATGCTTTATCTTGGCTCAGCTTGATCTTGAAGCTGTAGAAAAGCTTTCTTGGCGCCAGTGGCAGGATCTTCTAGATAGAACAGTTAGCCGTGAAGATCCACGCATTTTTGATTGGATACGATGCTTTATTGAAAAGGTCCGCCAAGATGACTGGAGAGAGTTTTTAAAGGCCCTTAATATGTACCTAAAAAACAAAGATACATCAGTATTTACCAACGAGGAACTGTTTGCTATTTATGATACGCTTATCCTTATGTCAATGAAATGGCGTATATTGTTTGCTGAGTTTAAAAAAGATTATCCCAAAAGTGCAAAAATTAAAAATAAGTCAGCATGGTCGAAAAAGTACTATGCTAAATGTTTTGAAATGAAAAAGAGAAACAAACGATTAATTGATGATGTATTATGTAATGAAGTGTTTTATAAACTTATGGTTCCGAATTTGAGGGGGTAGTACAGAAGTTAGTATTCTGGCATCATGCGAGCAATGAATTGGTATCATTTTAATTTATCATGGATAGCAATTCACCCAATCCTTCATCTAAACTCTCCCAAGTGAAAAGCTGAACTTCTTTATTTTCATCATATTTTATAGGCTGTATTCCCTTCCAGCCAACTAGAAAGCCCTTGAGGTTTATACTTTCAGTGCGAATTCCTTCAAAATCCTTTAAGTAACCAAGCAGTTTATATGCACCATCTACTAGATAACTACGACGTGCTGAACGTTTAACTTCTATTATGAAATATATCGTAGAATCGTCTTTTTCAAGCGAGAGTATGATGTCTGGCCGCCGAAGCTTATCGCTCAATCCATACTCACTCATAAGTATTCCATATTTGCTGTTCGAAGCAAATACTTCCGGGAGTTTCTGATAGAAAACTCGCAAAGTGCAATCAGTTCGTTTCAGCGTACATACTGTTCTTGTACTGCTTCCAATCAGGCCTGCGTGGGTCTCTATCCACCCACATTTCATTGCATTTTCGATTATTTTAAAAAGAACAGCAATTTCATAAAGTGTGTCCTTATTCAAAGGCTCAAGAATATTACCTTTAAGAGTCTCATGTAAAAATACTGCAGGGTTATCTTGACAGTAAGACAACCGTTCCGCAACCTCTGCAAGTTCTCTATAATAAGACGCTCTTGCGTGTTTTGTCTGCTCAATAATTTTCTCTGAGAGTTCATGCAACTGTCCAATGCCGGCTATATAAGGGTTCCGTAGAAAACGTGCGGTTTTAGCCGCTATCAATGTTATGCGGTTAATCCATTTATCTCCCTCGCTGGTTTCGGAATACCAGGTGAGAGAACTGAAATCATCAGTTGAAATTCTTCTTGCGCTGTTATAAATTTGCTTAATAACGAAAAGAAAAAGCCTGTTCTCCGGGAGATCAAACATCTGAGCTCTCTTGGAATACACATACAAGCTTTCATCTCCTCCTGCTGCAGCTCTTATTCCGTAGGTTTTTGGCCAATCAATCCTTCCCTGTATTCTTGAACGCTCGGTAATCTTCTCCGTGATCGATGCTTTGGAAAGCCTGCTCACGATTTTTGGAGCAGTATCATTAAGCAACTTTTTTACATCATCTGACAGCAAAAAACGTATATCAGCCAACAAGCGAATATCACGCTTTGTTAAGCGGGTAAGGTTTGTAATAATATCTTCAGCAGTACTTTCACGAGCGTTGTGTTGGATAAAACGCCAAAGAAGTCTGCTGGCATATTTAGATATGGCATCATGGGAAGCAGCATCCCAGCAGTCATTCACTATTGCCAAGTCCAGTGACCACCTTCCTTATTCATCCACATAATCATCCTCATCATGAGCCATCTCTTCCGTAAATTTTACCTTAAGAAGTTCAGCCTGTCTGATGTCAAAGAACTCACACAGGTAACTCATCAATGTATCCCTGTCGGACTGTGGCAGTAAAGCTCCGATATCTTTGAACAGCTGCTTTATTTGACTTAATCCAATCCCTTCATACTGTGGTATTATGAGAGAGCAAATGCCGCTTACGACACCACTATAGTTTGAAACTTTAATGAATGATATTAAGTCCAAAATAATTGCAGCTCCGAGTTTTTTAGGCGCAGTTTTTATCAGTTGGACGAGAATCTTAGCTATGTCATCATGTCCTTCAATGTGCTTATTAATGAGCATAGTGTACTCCGCTTCAGTAGGCACATCAATATGAACAAACGCAAACCGGCGCATAAAGGCATATGAGAGCATGAACAGTGAGTTCTTATCATAAGTATTCATCGTTGCAATTATTCGCCAATTACGGCCGATACAGTATGACGCGGTCTCCTCATCATAATAACTGCCCAAAGCATCAACATGCTTGATGGAGATTGTCTTCTCACCATCAGGGGTCTGAGCTTTGTATTGTAAGTCGACAGCCATACCGGACAAAACAGTGAAGAAGTGGCCAAAGGCTTTATCAACTTCAGCTCTGTTAATTTCATCGATAATCAGCCACTTATTCTCACGAATACTCTTTAAGAAGATACCCTCCTGAAACTGCAGGCGCCCTTCCCTATCTGGCATGTAGCCGCCGATGGTGTCGAAAGTTGTCCAGTCAGATATGGCAGTGGTCATGAAATAACCGCTGACATAATGTGTACGGGCAGCTTCCTGGCAGGCTCTTTCGGCAAGGGTTGTTTTTCCGGTTCCCGGAGATCCTGTATAGATAATGTGCTTACCTGTGTTAATCAAAGCACACATACTTACGATTGGGGTTGAGGGCAGTATAAAACCATCGGTGATAGTATTGATATCTGGCTCATACTTATCGCTGTATTCCGATTCGGGCTGTGAATAGCTGTCTTCTTCCTCTTGTGGCGGCAAAGGAAGGGGCTCGTTGAAGTCGAACTCCATAGGAACGAGTTTCACAGTGGAACCTTTAATCCTGACCATAATTTCACTGCCCACGCTTGCCTCAAGATCTTCTTCTATTCCAGGGCTTAGTTCAAGCATAGCTCGCATCAGTGCAACAGCATTTCTTTCATCAATTCGTGAGATAGCTTGGTTTGGCTCCCACTTTGTCATTGGGCCGATACCGATGATATCATATGTATCATTGTAGGGCTTTAGGTCATCCCGCTTAATGGGATTATCCAGCAGGACCTTCATATCAACTTGAATTTTATAGTTATTTTTATCGTAACCCTCATCATATGGGGCTTTAGAAATAATCCCCATGCCTACAAGGCCTGTTTCCCAAGTTACCCACCTTTTTCCTTTATCTCCTCCAAGGACAATAAATACAAGCTGTCCAACAGACAAGCCATCTTTTAGAATGTTAAGCCCGTCAATCTCTATATTCTGTTCCTTATTCAGAATTTTTTCAACCTGCTCTGGAGATTTTGTTTTAATGCTGTAGAAAGGCTTTTCCTCTGATAGCGCTTCATTGAGGATCTGTTCCACTGCAGATTGAAGCTCTTCAACAGGAGTTTCCTTATATTTAAGATAAATTTCATATAGAAACTTGTGTTGCTGTTCAAGTGGTTTTTGATACCAACCCGCTCGACCGTTGCTGTCGAAAACAGAATCAAACCTATCTTTGTTGTTTTTTAGAGTGCTAAATTTAATATTATATTTTCCTGAAAGAAGTTGTAGTGCAGGAAAACACTTACCCTTGTATCTTTCATCATCACTTGGTAGTTTTGCGAAATATAGGCAAACTAAGGCAAGCCTTTCATTCGTATCAATTTGATGAATATCGATAGACATTTTATATACCTCAATCTTCCACTATCGCAATCGCTCTATCTCGGCCGTTGTTTGGCCAGTGTAGGGATTTGGATAGTTTTCTGTATTTGGCGGTTTATTGTTATTTATTGCGTTAATTACTCGATCCCAGTCAGTAATCAGATTGGAGAAATGGATACCGTAGTTGTCTGCTTGCAGTGGAGTGCTTGTTCCAGGAATATTACTTCCTTTCCGAAGGACAAGTGTGTTTTTTACTCCAGGTCTTAAATGGTCAAGAGGTACACATCCTACAAGTTCTACAGTGCCTGTTGGCTGTTCTATGTTCCTATCCCAACCAACAGAAGCCATTACATAAAGATGTGACAGGTTATCATCCCGCTGGCGGAAATTAAGTTTATTCCATTCAATCAGTAGCCATTTACCACCCTGGCGTGTAGCTTTCACATCTATGCTCCAGCCATTGATTACTGCATCCTCCTTATCCCAGACCCCCCTGGGATAAAACTCAAAGTCCAGGTTAATGCTTATCCCATACCGATTCTTCAACATCTTGGCAAACGCTGTTTCAGCAATCTTTCCAATTAAGTTGTCCCGCCCGATTTCGCGGATGCTTCGTTCGACTGTATCCTGCTGTCCAAATTCAATCATTTGTTGGTTTTCAGCACATTTATATGCAAAGTCGTTACACCTTTTTATTTCTGCCTTGCTTAAGGAAATTCTCATCTAAACACCACCTATTGCACTATTTCATTAACTTGTCCTCTGTTCATTAATGACTGACACCAACACCAGCCTTCCAGAGGGCTTTCCGAAGCATGATCTCGATGCTCGTATCACGGCTTTTGATGGTCTGCACATTTTTCCGACGCTGTTCTTTGGTAAGATTGTCAGTCATATTCTATACCGAAAAATCCATAAAAAACTGTTCATCATCAAGTTTGTAAAATGTGACATCAGTTCTGCCGTAATTTAGCAGGTCTTGTTTTGTGACAAAAGCTCCATTCGCTACCCCGATGCGTCTCCTAAAATATTCGCCGATTAAGGAGTTATTGAGCGGTGTTGTGATTGCTTTATTATTCTGTTGTTCTACACGCAGAATCAGCTGTTTACTGTCATCAGTCAGGACGGAGAAATGTTTTTTGTCAAGAGGAAAAAAGCCGGTACGTGAGATCTCTGCCGGCAGATGTATATAAGCCTGGTTTGGTTCCCGTCTAGTCCCGTTTCTTCTATGCCCCCAGTTAATTCCTGAACCAAAGCCTACATCGTCTGATCTAGTGAGCAGAGAAAGTGTAACACTTGTAATTCCTGAACCACGCAAGGAAATAAGAGGTGATTCTTCAGCACTTAAAACACGATGAGTAGGTTTTAATATAACCTTGTCCTCAATCTCAGCATGATTGCAATATGTTGTTCTAGGTTCTATTTCATCGTAATAAGCTGCTGCCTCATCTGCATCGCAATCCTGAAGAAGTTCACTGCGAGAAGGTGAAAAAGCAGTCTGTGTATAGTTTGCAGAGCCCATATAAGCACGGAAAGGTCTCCTGTTTTTCTCCCATAAATACAGTTTGGAATGTACCGGAACCCCTTCAGTTACATATTGGCATGTTAATGTTGATTGATTGGTTCTATTTTCTGCAACTAGATTCTTAAATCCTTCATGAACAGATACGCTTATGCCATCAAACTGGCACATCCCTACAATCAGGTGAATTTTGATCGGAGTCTGAAACTGGGATGCAATTTCGGTAATATGCCACGAAGCCATCGTATGTGTTGCATATCCCGATACTATTTTAAGTTGGTCAGCTCCTTCTCGTATCGGATCAAGGAGGACATGGTCACGAAAATTATTTTTGTATAACACATCCGCTTCTCCTTTTATTCGTTTATGTTAGATTCAACACAAGGATAATCGATACCTGCAAAAGAACGTAAAACCGCTTCAAAGATGATCTTTGCACCACGGCAGGGCACTGCCATCCCAATCTGCTTTCTCACACTTTCCTTTGAACCTTGGAATATATAGGTATCCGGAAAAGTCTGCAGTCGTGCTCGTTCGCGATTCGTCAGCGCTCGCGGCTCTGACCAGTGATAAACATGAGTCCCACCGCCTCCGCTTCCCGTTACCGTGTAAGCAGGTTTTTCAGGATCTAGCCTTTTGTATATTTGGCTAATTTTTGCCCCAGTGACATTAAGCCTAAGCTCTTCGGGAAGGTTGGCAGTAAATGCATTCTCGCCAGGCTTGATATGCTTCAGCCTTTCTACTACCGTTGGAGACTGTCTAGTTAATTCATTATTAGGCGCGTCTTTGGGGATTGGCGGCACTTCAATTGCCGTACGGCATGTATTATCTATATCAGCATATGGTGCAGGAGAAGGTACCCTATAGATAGCGCTTTGGTCTTCTCTAATGCCTATAATAATTATTCTATGGCGTGCTTGTGGAATGCCGTATTCCTCAAATTTATATAAGTGTGGAGTAATTCTATACCCAGCCCTGCGCAATTCTTCTAGTATTTTTTTAAAAGCTTTGCCGTCATTCGCATTACGTAAGCCGCCAACATTTTCAGCTAAAAACCAGAGTGGCTTAAACAATTTCAATGCAGCTATTCCGTATGAATATAGGGGGCCAAATACACCTTCCATCCCTTTCTGCTCGCCGACTACGCTAAAATCATTGCATGGAAAGCCAAATGCCAGTGCATCGATATCCGATAACGTATTCATATTCAATTTCCTAATATCTTTACATATGACACTGTCCGGATTGTCTGGACAAATATTCTTTATGTATGTGTCACAGGTATCTTTATCATAGTCTGTTGCCCATTGGTGAACGATGCGGAATTCGGGATCCTCTATCGCTGCGGTAGTAGCTCCATACCCAATCCCCCCCGGACCACAGAATAATTCCCCAAGTCTGAAATATGACATATTAGAATCCTCCTGTTTCTTTAGTTCTTCATTTTTATCTAAGATGAATCGAAAAACTACTGAACTGCTACAGTCTCGATTATTCTTAGACTCTGGGATAATTAAGTTTATATGCTTATTCTAATCACCCTAACTTTAATTGATTAGGTAACTCAGGTGAATTCTGCTTTGTGACACCTAGACCTGCTCAGAAACCTCAAATCAGTTAATTTTGTTTATATAATTATTATAAATGAATATACTAATCTTTTCAAGTTGCATACTATAGCCTGTGATAATGGATACGCCTTACAACGAGATTTGAACAGAGTTATTTCATCTAGAATGTTGTTGTATAAAAGCATCAGTATGACCCTGCCCCACAAGCTGTAATCTTAGTTTTTCTGCATTTGCCTTCACTCTGAAGACACCGACTTGGACTGTATATATAACATCGTCTGTTGGAGCCGGATCTCTGACGGTAGTCAGCATCTGTTTCAATTCTGTGAAACTAAAATTATTGCCCGGGCAGGCGGTGGCGGCCAGGTCTTTGTGCCTTTTAATATCCTTTTCGGTTAAGGAGTGATCCTGCAGCAGTTTGCTGCAGAGAGCTGCGCCTGCATTCAGCTGGGCGTTAGTCATAGACTGCTGCTCGAAGTCTCCTTGGAAGCCAATGCCGATGGATCTATTGTTATGACCGGCAATTTGGGCTCCTACATGAAGGCCTCTTGCTTCATAAATGATTCCGTCGAAGGTTATGAAGTAGTTGTAGCCGATACCGGACCAATAGGCTGTCTTGCCGGAGCTGTTTGTATATGTTCTGGATCTGTGGTAGTTATGTATATCATGAATGCCTGCTGTCTTGTGTGCCATATGATGCAGGATGATCATATCGACTTTCTTCAGAGGTGTCAGCTTGCTTCTGAAACTCAGTGGTGGATTGGGCTTTCTGATTTCAATCATTTTATTCACTCTCCTTTTTCATATCCTCATCAGTATCCTCGTCTATGTTTATCGGTTCTGCGATGCTCAGGATGTCTTGATTCAGGGTCTCAGCATATTTTCTGGTGGTGGAAATGTCGGCATGACCCATGAC
>JAAYOA010000093.1 GCA_012520525.1 Clostridiaceae bacterium
GACGTTGCAATTGATCCATTTGAAGAGTTTTATTATGACTATGATCCTAACTATGTTTCAGTACATTTTTTACTGCTAATTGTGCCACTGATCATCATCATTGGTCTGATTGTAGCAGTAATCATTTTGGGGGTGAAACACGGCAAGTTAAAGAAGATGCTGCGAGGTCAAGGTTTCGCTATTGGTACTCCTCAATATAAAGGAACAACTCAGCAACCACCGACAGGAATGTCCAATATGCCTATGCAGCAGCCGGGGGTGTATCCCAGTGACAATTATGGTATCGGAACTGGATCGCAACCCAGTGGAACGCATTTCCCGGGAAGTCAACAGGACAGCAATGCACCAGAAACCATGTCTGATGGCAGTTTTACAGAAGGCGTTTTCTCTGGCAAAGCGGAAGAACCACCTAAATATCCATTTGCACATCAGGATTATATGGCGCAGCCAGCTGCTGAGTTGTCAGAATTTTCTGAGCAGATAGAGTCTACACAGATGCCGTCTCAATATCCTGATTATATGACCCAAAATGCCGGTTATCATCAACCTAATTTAGCTGATTATGACAGGGCAAAGGCGGTTGCTCAGCAACCCCAACAGGGGATGCATGGTTATGTTCCATACCCTGGACAAAATTCTGGACAAAATATTCAATACGGTCAGCCACAGAATTTTTCCCAGTACCAGAATCAAGTTCTTCAGCCTTTGGAAGTGGACAACTATTCTAATGAACCAGTACAGGATGGGCAAGGAAATCAATTTATGGATTCTTATCCCAACCAGTCAGAAGGATATAAACCTGATCAAGAACCAGAATATCAATCTGATCAACGCGATGACAGTTTAGGCGATACGAATCGAAATGCGTCGACCAGCGCGGCAAACGCAATTACAAAGGAATCTGAACCATTCACTCCATCAACTCAAGAGTCAGAATCATTTTCATCGGCTGAATAAGTTTCCCCTGATCAGGAAGACAGCGATTCATCAACAGGCGATGCCTGAATGGGATACACATAAAAGATGACATTTTCAAACACGTCTCATAAAGTAAAATGAATGTTCCAATGTTTTGGCAGCTCATTCTCTTGCCTCTCATTTTAACGCAATTGATTGAGCTGCCTATTTCTATTTTTTTAGTCAAGGATCGCCCGATCTGGATGACTATTTTGGCTGTAGTTGCACTTAACTGCATTACTAATCCATGTTTAAATATCTTTCTTTTTTTCTTAACAGGGCGAGGTGTCTCGAGGTTAATTATACTGGTTGTAGGAGAATTACTGGTTTTGAGCTGTGAAACAATCGGCCTTAAACTCTTATTGGATTTGACTTGGTTGGACGCATTGAAAGTCTCTTTAGCAGTTAATTGTGCCAGTTTGATCGTTGGCATCATATTGAATATATTGAACATATTGTAGCTTTAATTTTAAATGCCCACTGATAGAACTAATCTAGCTCGTTGCTAGTTTTTAAATCTAAATATATTTTACGACGATATAATTTGAAAAATGAACGAAATTTCTATATTTTCACAAAAAAATTATTAATACTAATGATTTATAAATTCGTGTCTGTATAATCTCGGTTTGATCTTTGTAAATTAAACTGCCATGGCTGAAAAGAGCGTTCCGCCAAATTGTGGAAGATTGAATAAAACTGAGGAATAGACATGAAACATATCGATTTACGGGAAAAAATGGGTAACTTTAAGAGTTTTCCAAAAGGATTCCATTACACTTATATTAAGTTAATTTTTTCTGCCCTATTTATTTTGGTATTTTTACTGATTAATAGTGGAGCAAAAATAGAAGCAATTGAAACGACTCATTTTGATATAAGCCCTAGTGCGTCAGTTCGATCATCTGAAGAGGAACTTGCACTAGTAGATGTCTCAAACAGTAAAAATGGCAATAAAGTAAAAAATTGTTGGTGTAACAATAAATTGATAAGGACCAGTGCAGTGGAACTTTCAAGACAACATCAAGTAGAATCAAAACGCACGGATATAGTCAAAACTGCTTTAAATATGCAAGGTCCACAGGGTTATTTTGACTGTTCATTATTTGTTCAGACTGTCATGGCAAAGAATGGCATTGAGGTGCCTCGCAGTACTTTTCAATATAGCACCGAGGTGGGTGAATTGATTGAAGAGGCAGATATTTTACCTGGTGATATCGTTCTGTATGATTCCGAAGGCTGGGGCAATCCGAGCCATGTGGGCATCTATGTGGGTGAGCAGGAAGTTTGCCATGTTAATACCGTGAGAGGTAAAATTATCACTCAGGATTTGCATATGTGCAACTATCCGATTATCTCTATATACAGGGTGATCTAATTTTCAATTAGAGGTTATCTATTAGTCATTTTTACTACAAAAGATCGCTTGAGCGGTCTTTTGTAACATAAATATCTAGTGGTTGAAAGCTAATGTGTTATTATGCTAGCAATTTGAAGACACTATATTAAAGCAATCATTTTATGAGGTTGTAGCAAATACTTTTGAGGAGTAAAATATGAAGTTAAAACATATTACAATCAATGTAACTGATATTGATCGATCCATTGAATTCTATGAATTAATTCCTGAGTTAAAAGTGATTCGTCGCCAACAAATTGGATCGGTAGAGTTAGCCTTTTTAGCAAATAAAGAGGGAGAAACTGAGGTCGAATTATTACAATTTCCCGATCGTCAATTTTCAGGTAAGGGGATGTTTCTTTGTTTTGAGTGTAACAAGATTGATGCTATGCACCAACTAGCTGTGGAGCGAGGCTTAAATCCTTCGCCTGTGCAAACCCCAGATGATGGAACACGTTACTTTTATGTTTACGATCCCGATGGTGTTTCCATTCAATTGCGAAGTTTTGATTAATCATTGTAAAATAAAGGTGTGTCAAAATCTCCATCCCAATCAGCGGGTTGTTGCACCGGTCACAGAGAACATAGAATCGTGTTATAATTTAGATTACATATTAATGTCTATAGGATGACTATTTAAAGTTATTTTTATATTTTGGAGTTTTTATGGACGCAACCATTTTGATTGTCGATGATGAAGAAAATATCGTAAATATTTTGAAGGAGAATTTAGAGCGAGATGGATATGACACATTAGTGGCATATGATGGTGCTAAAGCTGTTGAAATGGCTCTCCAGTATAAACCGGACCTGATCTTGCTCGATTGCATGCTGCCAAAGATGGATGGTTTTGATGTCTGTCGCAAATTGCGTATGAAGATGAGTGTACCAATTTTGATGTTAACAGCACGCAGTGAAGAAATTGATAAAGTGTTGGGTTTAGAACTCGGTGCAGATGATTATATTACGAAACCGTTTAGTGTTAGAGAAGTTTTAGCACGTGTTAAAGCTCAATTGAGAAGAGCTTCCCTTGCTGAACAAGATACAGGCAACGAGCATAAAATTTATAAATATGGTGCTTTAGAAGTGGACACTGCTGCATATGAAGTAAGACGTCATGGCAAACCGATCAACCTAACTTTAAGAGAATTTGAATTAGTAGCATTCCTTGTTCGCTATGCTGGTCAGGTATTCTCAAGGGAAGAACTGTTAGAGAAAGTATGGGGTTATGGTTACTATGGTGATGTTCGCACTGTCGATGTAACTGTGCGACGTACGAGGGAGAAGATTGAACCCGACGAATCCAATTATCGCTATATTCTAACTAAACGTGGAGTTGGCTATTATTTTGATAAATACTGTGTAGACTGACTTAAATTGTGATAGCATTAAAAAGTTGACGTTTCTTGGTGTAAAGACGTGAATTAAAAACACAGAAGCCATCCTGCGGTAGCGGGGATTTAATAGAGGTTTATAAGTTGTTGAAGACTTTGGGAGCGGCTAACGCTACTATAATTATTGTGCCAATATTAGTGATAGTTATTGTAGCTTTAGGTGTTTATTTATTAATTTCATTGAGGCAAAAGGGTACCCCGAAGGCACTAAATTATGTATATCCTTCGGAACCGCGACCGACTCTAAATCATGAGGCGGTTTTTGCTAGTTTAGATATCGGCATCGTTGTTTACGGTGCAGATGGAAAGCGCCAATTAACAAACAGAGCTGCATTTGAATTATTAGGTCACGATGGCATTCCAGAGCAACTGGATCAATTTATGACTTCTTACTGTGAAGCAAATGGCATTTTGGCACGTTTAATTTTAGGAAAAAATGAAGCCAGTGATGTATTAGAAATTGGCAATCGTGTCATTCGTCTGACGGCAAGGGAATCGCGCACACAGCAGAATCGCAGGATTGCTACCGTTTTCATTTTACAAGATATAACGAAACAAGAATTGCAAGAACAGAAGCGCAAAGAATTTGTTGCTAATGTATCCCATGAATTGAAAACGCCCTTAACAACGATCATAACTTATTCTGAATCTCTGGTTGATTGGGGACTTGCGGAGAAGACCGCCGAAGGTGTGCGTAATGACGTTAAAAGAATACACGACGACGCTATCCGCATGCAGAATTTGGTTACAGATTTGTTGTTGCTGTCAAGCATAGATAGCCGAGCTCTGCAAATGCGCATGGAGTCTCTCGATTTAAATTACCTCGTTAGACAGACCGTCGACCATATGCAGTTGGCGGCAGCAGAAAAGAATATTCAGTTGACCTGTACGAGTGTTTCAATTGTGCAACCTGTGTTCGGTGACCGACCTTCGATTGAACGTATTATTAATAATTTAATTTCTAATGCTATTAAATATTCTGATGTGGATACTGAAGTCAAGGTTTATATAGGTACGATACACAATGAAGCGTATGTCAAAGTGACCGATCAAGGCTATGGCATAGAAGGCAAGCATTTGTTTAAAATTTTTGACCGATTTTATAGAGTCGACATGACTGGTTCTCGTATATACGGTGGCACTGGTTTAGGTCTCGCCCTTGTCAAAGAACTAGTTGATATGCATAATGGGCAAATCTCAGTAAAAAGTGCAGTAGGACGAGGTACGACCTTTACAGTTTTGTTGCCTTTCGCCAAAACTATTCATAATAAAACTTTGGACGCACTAGATCACGGCGGAGTGCTGAAGAGTATGTTGCAAATTGCAAGTTTAAATGAAATTATTCAGCTGGCAAGCGAGGCAGGTCTGCCAATTAGTTCGGCTGAAGATATAACTGCAACTAATATTAATGACCTAAAGAAATTAATCAACGAAGAAACAGTTTCACAGGAAGAAATTGTCATTGAAGGAGAAGCCGAGGACCGTTCGAGACAAGAGTCTGAGGCAAATGGCGATCATTCGGAGGATGCTTAATTGGCAAGTTATTTCATTGAAGGCGGAAAACGCCTTGTGGGTGATATTAAGATAAGTGGTTCAAAAAATGCGGCGCTGGGGATTATTGCCGCTTCTATGGTGTTGGATGGACCGTGTACGATTGATAATGTACCTTTGATTTCAGATGTAGATGTACTTTTAAATATATGTCGAAAATTAGGGGCAACAATCAAACAGTCCGGAGAAGGATCAATAACCATTGATCCGACGACGGTCACGACATACGAATCGACACATGAAATGACCCGTAGCATAAGGGCTTCCTATTATTTATTAGGTGCACTGCTCTCTAGGTTTCAAAAAGCAAAATTAACAATGCCGGGAGGGTGTGATTTTGGCACTCGTCCTATCAATCTACATATTCAAGGGTTTCGTTCAATGGGTGCAAAGGACGAACTCAAGAATGGCATTATTACTTTGGATGCCACCGCTGAGTATCACAGTGGACACCTTTATATGGATCAAGCAAGTGTCGGTGCTACAATCAATGTCATGATTGCGGCGACCAAAGCACCTGGTACGACAGTAATTGAAAATGCTGCCCGTGAGCCACATATTGTGGACGTCGCTAACTTTCTTAATATCATGGGAGCTAGTATCAAGGGAGCTGGTACCGACACAATACGTATCAAGGGAGTAGATAGAATTCCTGGGAATCAACACTATTCGATTATTCCTGATCAAATCGAAGCAGGTACTTATATGATTGCTGGAGCAGTGACCCGTGGGAACATCGTTGTCCGCAACGTGATTCCTAAACATATGGAACCACTGTCCATGAAAATGAAGAGTATGGGCATTCAAATAGAAGAAGGAGATGACTGGATTCGTGTGAGTGTCGGCTCAAACGATGTGATAAAGGCGACAAATTTTAAAACTATGCCATATCCTGGATTTCCCACTGACCTTCAGCCTCAGGCTCTGATCTTGCTCTGTGTTGCCGAAGGTATTGGTAAAATGCACGAAGCAGTTTGGGCAAACAGATTTCAATATATTGAGGAATTAAAGCGGATGAACGCCGATGTCACAATTGCGGGACCTATCGCAATTGTAAATGGTCCTCAGCAATTAACGTCGGCTCGTGTACCCGCTAGAGATCTGCGGGCGGGAGCTGCGATGGTCTTGGCAGCTTTAATTGCCGAAGGCACGACTGAAATCACAAGTGTAAGGACAATCGAGCGCGGTTACCAAGATTTTGTCGCCAAGTTGCAAAAGGTTGGAGCTGCTATTACAGTTGGTGAAGATTCTGAGATGTTGGAGAGGGAGTAATTATCAATTGTTAAAGAATATTTCTTTTTTAAAAGCTCCGATGTGGTCGTGTTGTTCACTGTTTAGCGGCAGTAGTGGCAATTCTATTTTTATTTCTGGCGGCAATACAAATATTTTAATAGATGCCGGTCGACCGGCGAAATATATAGAAGAAGAGTTAGCCAACATCGACGTAGCTCCTGAGGATATAGACGCGATTTTGGTTACTCATGAACATACGGATCATATGGCTGGTGTCGGTCCCATGGCTAGACGCTATAAAATTCCGGTATATACCAACGAGCCCACTTGGGAGGCTATGCTGCCTAAGTTAGGTAATGTAAATAAAATGAAGAACCATTTTTTTACTACGGGTTCTAAATTTGTCATTGGTGACATGGCAATAACAAGTTTTGCAACCCCCCACGACGCCGTGGAATCTGTTGGCTATGTTGTTGAGACGGATAAAGGGCGAGTTGCTGTCTGTACCGATCTAGGAGAAATGACGCCGGACATTCTGGAGACTTTAGGTCGCTCTCAACTCGTTTTTTTGGAGTCAAATTATGACGAAAATATGTTGATGAATGGTACTTATCCATGGCACTTAAAACAGCGTATCCGTGGTGGACGCGGTCACTTGTCTAATGATTTAACAACAGAAGCGGCAGCTAGTTTAGTTGAGACAGGTGTTTCTAATATTGTATTATCTCATTTAAGTAAAGAGAACAATTTCCCAGCCCTAGCAGAGTTGACTGTCACTCAAGGTTTGGCGGAGCGAGGAATAAAAGTGCAGCGTGATTTTGAACTATATGTAGCACCGCGCTATTCCTGTGGACAGATGTTGACCTATTAAATCGGTCAATGGATTTAATTAGTATGCAGATTCAATTTCTTTGTGTAGGAAAAATGCGAGAGAAATGGTTGCAGGTGGGGTTTGCTGAGTATAAAAAACGCCTCAGTCGCTTTGCCACAATTTCCGTCTTAGAGGTAGCCGATTCACCCGATCATTTCAATCCAGCGGTAGCTGTAGCCAAAGAGGCAGAGCTGTTGCGCAAGCGACTCCCAAAATCTGGTTTCAAAGTGGCTTTAGATTTACATGGAAAAGCATTCTCTTCCCTGGAGTTTGCTAAGCAACTATCCGATTGGCAGATCAAAGGAGGGGGCAAAATAACATTTGTTATTGCAGGTTCCAATGGATATGAGCAAGATTTTCTGGATTTAATGGACGAAAGAATATCTTTATCGCCACTCACTTTTCCCCATCAGTTAACTCGTTTAATATTGGCAGAGCAGATTTTCCGTGGATTTAAAATTTTAAATAATGAACGTTATCATAAATAATGTTAAATATATTAGAAGGATCGATCGAGACGGCATTTGCTGCCGTTCTTTTTATATAAGGAAGTACTTGACAGGGATTTAAATAATGATTAGAATTGCTTTGTCGATTTAGCCAGATAAAGCGCTAAAGTAAATTTAACAGTTTAATTGTATTAAATAACCATGGATCATGGATTTGATAGTTGGAGGCAGTATTTATGAAATGGAAATACCATACACCGGACGGTTTTGGTGATTTAATGCCAGATCAATGTGAGGCAAAAAAGCACATTGAATCAGCACTGCGGCAGCTTTTTGTTGGGGCAGGCTATGACGAGGTTCACACACCTGGGTTTGAGTTTGCCGATGTTTATGCGGCGGACGAAGAACTTGGGGATCTTGAAAGTATGTTCAAAACATTTGATCCACAAGGTCGTATCCTGGCGAGTCGTTTCGATGGCACGGTTGGTGTGGCGCGCCTCGCAGCTACTAAAATGAGTCGTCGACCGTTACCCCTGCGCCTTTCTTATATTGAAGATATGTATCGCTATAAACCGGCTGGAGAGAGCCAATTGAAAGAGTTTACCCAGGCCGGTGTAGAATTGATCGGTAGTCCAGAGCCTACCGCCGACGGTGAGATCATCGCTATGGCAATTCAGGCGGCTCTTACCTGCGGCATTTCACAAATTCATGTGGCAGTTGGTCAGGTTGATTTTTTTAAGAGTATGTTAGAAGAATGGGAGCTTGTGGGAGCAGCAGCGTCGGAATTAATTCGCATGATTGACCGAAAAGAGATTCTTGCGATCGAAACGTTTTGTGATCGCTATAAGTTATCTGACGGCGCTAAACAAGTCTTAAACCTATTGCTGGAGAGCATGGGGTCCTATGATCAAATTGAAGCGTTAGAAAGTCTAATTAATAATAAACGTGGTCGGCGAGCTTTGCAAAATCTGAAAGAGATCTTAGATTATTTAGCAGATCGTTCGATGTTGCAATATGTATCTTTAGATTTGGGAATGTTGCAAAGTTTAAATTATTATACAGGCATGATTTTTAAAGGTTATACCTATGCCTTAGGTACGCCTCTATTTAGTGGTGGACGTTATGATCAAGTGACTTGCAACTTTGGCGCTGACTGGCCTGCTACTGGATTTTCCCTCAGTGTGGATGAAGCGCTGATTGCTGTGGAAAGACAAAAACAACGACCTTATGACAATAGAACAAAAAAACTGGGTGTCGCCTATGCTGCGGGTTGTCGGAAAGAAGCATTGCAGCGAAGTGCTGAACTGCGAGGACAAGGGTTCGTTGTCGTTGATGCTTTAGAATCGATGTCAGCGGATGAAGCAAAAATGTGGGCGAAAATACAAAAATTGGCAAAACTTTACTTTATAGATAATAATATGGAGGATGAACAGGTAATTACTGCAACGGCGGTAGAATCTGATCAAAGGACGGAGGAGCAAGATGGATAATTCAATGTTGACCATTGCGTTGGCGAAAGGAAGACTCGGCGACAAAGCTGTGAAAATTTTAGAAAAATCCGGTTATTCCTGTGATGTTTTAAAGACAGATTCACGTCAGCTAATATTAACAGATGAATCACAAAAATTGCGCTTTATCTTGTCCAAGCCTGTCGATGTTCCGACTTATGTGAGTTATGGCACAGCGGACATCGGTGTTGTCGGTAAAGACACTGTCCTAGAAGCTGGTCTAGATCTGTACGAAGTGCTTGATCTTAACTATGGTCAATGCCGACTAGCTGTCTGTGGACCGGTGACAGAACAAGAACGTTGGCAACATATTACGAACAAACGAATTGCTACTAAATATCCCAATGTCACGCGCCAGTTTTTTTCAGAAACAAGACAAGAGTCTGTAGAAATTATTAAATTGAATGGATCCATTGAATTGGCGCCACTGGTGGGTTTAGCGGATCTCATTGTTGATATAGTAGAGAGTGGTCGGACGTTAAAAGAGAATAATTTAACGGTGTTTGAAACCATCGCTGAAATTAGCGCTCGTATGGTGGTTAATCGTGTCAGTATGAAAATGAAGGCCGACCGCATTACCCCGATGATTTCTGCTATTCGCACCGTTTTAAAAGAAAGCGAGTAAAGGTAAAACTGTGAATATTAAACCAATCAGCAGCCAAATCAGAGTGATCGACGGCACTATTGAGACTGTCTCTGTCATTGCCAATCAGATCGGCATGCGTGATAAAATGGCTCTTGATAATGTAGTTCGCTCAGTCAACGAGATCCTATCCAATGTAAAGTCAGAGGGTGACGAAGCTGTAGCGGCATACACAAAGAGATTTGATCGAGTTTCTTTAGCAGCCAACTCTTTTATCGTATCGTCGGAAGCGATAAATGATGCATATGCTCAACTTCCCGAAGAAGACATTTCCATCTTGAGTGAAGTGCGGGACAACATTAAAGCTTACCACGAAACACAGCTTAAAAATAGTGCCAAGGGGTTTATGACCACTGGACCAGGTGGTGGCGAGGTAGGCATGGTTGTGCGACCGCTCGAACGTGTAGGACTTTATGTGCCAGGCGGTACAGCTCCCCTTCCTTCCTCCGTCCTTATGAATGCTATTCCAGCCATTGTTGCGGGGGTCGATGAACTGATTATGTGTACGCCTCCTTT
Source organism: Clostridiaceae bacterium (assembly GCA_012520525.1). Classification (GTDB taxonomy): domain Bacteria; phylum Bacillota; class Clostridia; order Saccharofermentanales; family Fastidiosipilaceae; genus JAAYOA01. The sequence goes on from JAAYOA010000093.1 coordinate 10,522, forward strand.
GCCTGATGGAACCATTGCACCGGCGATCTTAGTTGCTGCTGATTTGGCAGGTGTCCATAAGATTTATCGCATTGGCGGTGCCCAGGCAATCGCTGCTATGGCTTATGGCACCGAGACCATTCCGCCAGTAGACAAAATTTGTGGACCTGGAAATATATATGTGAATACCGCTAAGCGTTTGGTATATGGAACCTGTGATATTGATATGTTTGCAGGACCTTCTGAGATATTGATCATTGCCGATGAGACTGCAGATCCTCGTTTCGTTGCTTGTGATATGTTGTCCCAGGCTGAACATGATTCGTTGGCATCAGCGCTCCTACTGACAACTTCGGATCAATTAATTAAAGAGGTTCTATCAGTTATTGATCATTATTATAGCCTGGCTTCGCGACGGGACATTTTGTCGGAATCACTGCGTGACTATGCTGCTATTGTTAAAGTTCAAAGTTTGGAACAAGGGGTGGAGTTTGCCAATGGCTTAGCGCCGGAACACTTAGAACTATGTGTCGAAGAGTCACGTATTCCTGACCTTTTAGCATCTGTCAAAAATGCAGGGGCGGTTTTTCTAGGTCACTTTAGTCCTGAACCATTAGGAGATTATTATGCTGGTCCTAATCATGTCTTGCCGACTAGTGGAACTGCACGATTTTTTTCACCTCTAAATGTCGAAGACTTTCGCAAAAAAATGAGTATTATTCATTATAACCAAGCATCTTTGAATGCTGTAGCTGAATCTGTGGAAAGATTGGCAATGGTCGAACAACTGGATTGCCATGCCCGCTCAGTGACCGTGCGTCGAAAGGCTATCGAGGAAGGACATTCAAAGCTGAAAATATAATTATTAATAACCATTGATTTATATCTGAGAGATTCCTCTCTTTTATGGCATCAACGAGCTGTAATCAAACTGCGAATTGGAGAAACAGAATGAGTCAACAAAAGGAACAAGTACATTTTCGTCTCTGGAATCAACGCAACAGACGCTTGACACCCTATGTCCCAGGCGAACAGCCCCGTGTGAAAAATTTGATCAAATTAAATACGAATGAAAATCCGTATTCACCGGCTCCCGGCGTAGAAGCTGTCTTGCGAACTTATGATCCAGATAGTTTGCGACGATACCCAGATAGAGAATCAACAGAATTAGCAATAGCTTTGGCTAAGCGGCTCAATGTGAGTACGTCACAACTTTTTTTCGGCAATGGATCCGACGAGTTATTAGCGATGGCTTTTCAGGGCTTTTTTCCAGAGCGCACTGAAAATAAAGGTGTACTTCTCATGCCGGAAATTACTTATACATTTTATCCGGTCTATGCCCGTCTTTTTGATATCGAAATAAAACAAATTCCTATGCGAGATGACTTTACCATTGATCCTGCACCTTTCTGTGAACCATCGGGAGGGGTCGTCATCGCTAATCCCAATGCCCCGACAGGGATCAGTCTGTCTGCTGAAGATATAGAAGTTATTGTCAGTGCGGACCCTAATCGCCTAGTTCTGATCGACGAGGCCTATGTGGACTTTGGCGGGGACAGCGCTATCTATTTAGTGAATAAATATGACAATGTCATGGTTCTGCATACCTTTTCTAAGTCTCGCTCCTTGGCGGGGATGCGCCTTGGATACGCGGTAGCCGCAGAACCACTAATTGAGGGATTGCGACGGATTCGGGATTCGATCAATTCTTTTACCGTAGATTCTTTGACTCAGGCTGTGGGTAAGGCGTCTATTGAAGATGAGAGTTATTTCCAAAAATCATTAGCGGATCTTATCGAGACTCGGGACAGGACCTCCCAACAACTTAAGGATTTGGGATTTACAGTTTTGCCCTCTGAGACAAATTTTGTTTTTGCTAAGCATGAAGACTTTACAGGGGAAGACATCTATCTCCACCTACGCAAACATAACATTTTGGTGCGATTTTTCAACACTCCTAAACTAAACGAGTTTGTACGTATCACCATCGGTTTACCGGAAGATATGCAGACGTTGGTAGATTGCCTAAGTGATTATATTGATCGGAAATGAGGATATCATGAGTGAAAGAAAACAACGCCGAGCGATGATTAGTCGCTGTACAGGTGAGACGGACTTGGTTTTGACAATCAATATAGATGGCACAGGGCAAGCCAGTGTGGCTACTGGCATTGGTTTCTTTGACCATATGTTGACCTTGTTTGCTTACCATAGTGGTTGTGATCTTGAACTGGAGGTTAAATCTGCAGACTTAATTGTGGACGGTCACCATCTGGTTGAAGACACGGGAATTGTAATGGGGCAAGCGCTGGCGGAAGCCCTGGGCGACAAAGCCGGGATATACCGTTATGGTTCTATGTATTTGCCAATGGATGAAACGCTGGTGCGGGTGGTTTTAGACTTATCCGGACGTCCTTTCCTAGTGTTTAAAGCAGATTTTAAAGCCCCCATGTGTGGTGACTTTGACACTCAATTAACGGAAGAATTTTTCCGAGCGGTTGCTTTTAACAGTCGCATGACGCTGCACACCGAAGTGCTGACTGAGGGCAACACCCATCACGAGGTGGAAGCCCTGTTCAAAGCTTTTGGTCGGGCGCTACGTCAAGCGGTTGGACGGGATGAAGCGATCACGGGGATTCCATCAACTAAAGGACTACTTTGATTTGACATTGTTATAGTCATTCTATTTTAAAATTTGTGCGATAAAATATATCATGTTTTAAAAAGTCCAGTGTATAATATGAACGTTATTTAATCCGTTTGGACATGACCCGTATGGACATCGGGTACGGAGGTTAGTATGAGCCAATTATTAAAAGAAGTATCATTTCTCGATTTGCCAATAATAGCAAAAGGTAAAGTTCGAGAAATGTTTGATTTAGGTGACAGTATTTTGATGGTCGTGACGGATCGCGTTTCTGCCTTTGATGTCGTCTTTAATGAACTGATTCCCGATAAAGGTCGAGTGTTAAATTCTATTTCGGCATTTTGGTTTGCACAGACGTCGCATATCGTGCCTAATCATGTCTTAACTGCTGATGTTGAAGAGTATCCCGCAGTATTGCAGCCGCATAAAGATCAACTGCGAGATCGGTCAATGATTGTCAAAAAAGCAGAGATGTTTCCTGCTGAATGTATTGTTCGCGGTTATCTAGAAGGGTCAGCGCTGAAAAGTTATCGCAAAGATGGTACAGTCAATGGCATAAAGTTGCCCTCAGGACTAGTACAGGGTGATCAACTCCCTGAACCGATTTTTACACCGTCAACGAAGGCGGAGAGTGGTCATGATATCAATATCGATATGTCTGACCTTTGTGAACTGATCGGCGAGGAAGATGCCAAACTGTTGCAAGAGACAAGCTTGAAATTATATGCATATGCAGCGGAATATGCGTATGAGCGGGGCATTGTATTGGCTGATACGAAGTTCGAATTTGGTCGCATTGATGGTCAACTTGTCATAGCGGATGAGCTATTCACGCCAGATTCATCTCGCTTTTGGGATATAGACGACTATCATCCCGGTCAACCGCAGAAGAGTTTTGACAAGCAATTTTTGCGGGAATACTTGGAGACGCTGGACTGGGATAAGACCCCTCCGGCGCCGACGTTACCGAATGATGTCATTCAAAAGACTGCCGCAAAGTATAGAGAAGCTTACTTGCGTCTGGTGGGGCATGCTTTACCTTAAAATCATTAAGTTCTTATACAGAAAAAGTTTGCAACTTTAATTTTTAAAAATATTTGCATTGGACGAATCCGAATCTAGAGAGGAAAAACAGCATGATTATTTATCCGGCCATCGACTTATTAGACGGCAAGTGTGTACGCCTTTATCGTGGTGACTACAATCAAGTGACCGAATATTCCAATGATCCGGTCCAAGTGGCCAAAGCTATTGCTGACCTCGGTGCTACCTGGCTTCACGTCGTTGACCTGAATGCAGCCCGCACAGGTAAATCTTATAACAGAGAAATTATTAAATCGATTGTTGAGGAGACGGGACTCAAGGTACAGACAGGGGGCGGTATTCGTTCGCTAGAAACTGTAGAAATATTGCTAAGTCTGGGCGCTGCCCGTTGCGTGATCGGCACAGCCGCAGTGAGAGATAGTGAATTTGCCCAATCTGTTTTGCATCTACACGGCGATCAAATTGCCGTAGGAATTGATAGCCGAGACGGCAAAGTGCGGGTCTCTGGTTGGACAGAAGACAGCGGAATTGATACATTGACCCTCGCGTTGCAGATGAAAGAGTGGGGAGCAAAGACGATTATATATACCGATATATCAAGGGATGGAGCACTTAGCGGTCCGGCGATCGGCTCAAGCCGCGAATTGATGGAACAGACCGGATTGGATATTATCGTCTCGGGAGGTATTTCTTCTGTTGAAGATATAAATGAATGCCGCCGCATTGGTGCTGCTGGTGTCATTGTAGGCAAAGCACTTTACGAAAGAAAGGTGGACTTAAAATCATGCTTCCAAAACGGATAATATCTTGCCTTGACATCAAAGACGGTCGTGTTGTCAAAGGCGTAAATTTTGTTGACATTCGAGATGCGGCTGATCCTGTTGAAGCTGCTATGCGCTATGAAGCCGCCGGCGTAGATGAGTTGGTTTTTTTGGATATCTCGGCGACTTTGGAAAAACGCAAGACCATGATCGATTTGGTCAAACAGGTAGCCTCGCAAATTACGATTCCCCTAACCGTAGGAGGCGGTATTCGCTCAGTAGAGGATATTAGAGCTGTCCTTCAAGCTGGAGCTAATAAAGTGTCCCTCAACTCTGTGGCCGTGGAAAATCCAGATATTATTTCAGAGGCTGTCAAATTATTTGGTAGCTCGGCGATCGTTGTAGCGATCGATGCAAAGACGACAGGACATCTTAAGAAAGAAGTTGTGATTGCTGGCGGTACGATTGAAACTGGATTGGATCCTGTCGCTTGGGCGATCGAAGCTGAAAAGAGAGGCGCTGGTGCAATTCTCTATACTAGTATGGACAAAGATGGCACAAAAGAAGGCTATGACTTAGATCTTACCAGTCGCATAAGTGAAGCCGTAAATATTCCCGTGATTGCGTCGGGTGGAGCAGGTGATATGCGGGATTTCTATGAAGCTTTTACCATTGGAAAAGCTGACGCCGCTCTAGCCGCTAGTTTGTTTCATTTTGGTGAAGTCAAAATACCTGAATTGAAACATTATTTAGCAGGCAAAGGTATTCCGATACACCAAAGTAATAAATATCAAAATGAGGATGATCCAGAGGCAGAGGCTCTGGCTCGCGGACGTAGACCGTTTGCTGGCAAAATTTTACCAGCCCAAGGTGAACGCATTTGGAACAAGCTCAAATTAAATTCCGAGGGATTGATGCCTGCTATAACAATTGAGCGAAATCAAGGGGATGTGTTGATGCTTGCCTATATGAACAAAGAGTCATTTTTGATGACATTAAAGACAGGATTGATGCATTATTATAGCCGCAGCAGGGATACACTGTGGATGAAAGGTGAGCAGTCAGGTCATATCCAGACAGTTACGGAAGCGCGGCTGGACTGTGACATGGATATCCTTTTATTTACAGTTGAGCAGACGGGACCCGCATGTCATACCGGCAACCGAACGTGCTTTTATATGAACCTTGAAGATATCAAATAATTAATCATACATAAGTCTGTGTGATAAACTAATAACGTATTAAAGAAAGGGGTAATCCTCATATGAATCAAATTGGCGAACTTTTAAACGAACTATATGGTGTAATAAAAGACCGACAGGTCAATCCTCTTGAGGGCGCCTACACAACCTACCTCTTTGACAAAGGTATTGATAAGATTTGTAAAAAAATTGGCGAAGAGTCCACGGAGGTCGTTATTGCAGCCAAAAATAATGTTAAAGATGAGGTGATTTACGAGGTCAGTGATTTGCTTTATCATCTCAATGTACTGATGGTAGAGCAGGGTGTCAGCTGGGACGATATATATGCCGAATTGAAGAAGCGTCGTTCCTAGATCTAAGTGATTTTTAACAATGTTGGTTGAAATTTAGTGATCAATTTTTAAAACACGTGAACTCAGTTGTGAGAAGTTAAGCAAAATTATATTTAATTGTTAATCTCAAGTGGAAAGCGACAATTCCTTTTTAGGGCTTGTCGCTTTTTGATGTGTACGTTAGTTCATCTCTGTCGTTTAATCGATCACACTTGAGTTGCTGACATTTATTAATATAAATCGGTTTTGTTAAAAGCGATGTCGGAGTATTTTTTTCTATATTTACTGGGGGAAAGACCCGTGTGACTGGAAAATATTTTTGTAAAGTAACTGAGACTTTTAAATCCTACATCTTTAGCAATTTCTGTAATAGAAAGATCACTGGTTAGAAGTAGAGTTTGCGCCTTGCCAATTTTTCTTCTATTGATATATGAGACCACAGATACGCCGGTAAAATTCTTAAAACTCCTGGCAAGGTATGAGACACTGACGCCCAATTCATCGGCGATATTAGCGGTAGAGATATCATCCTCAAAGTTGAAATCAATGAACTTTACTGCCGTCTCTCCCAAATGATTAGAACTGCTCACCATATTTAAAGGTGACGGGGTTGACTGTTCAGTTACTCCTAAAATGATGTGGAGCAAAGCTTCAAAGATAGAGTGGACAATGAGTGACGTGCGGTTTTGATTATAAGCAGCATAGTCATAAATGTGTTGCATTAAATTTTTTACTATCAACAATTGTGGACCAAGATCAATGACAGGTGAGGTATTATTTGGCAATATTGAATTGGTAGGCAAACCGGGAATTTTTATACCGGTAGCTGCACAACACAATATGGGTAAGTGTTGACCATCAATAAATTCATCGTGAATGACATTGCTATTATAGACGACAAGATTCCCTCGATGTACGGGATATGGCTTGTGATCGATAAAAAATTGACCATTGCCTTCTAAAATATAAATAAATTCTACGGCTTCACTGTGGGAATGAATAATCCTTGTGTAAGCAGGTGACTTTTTATCAATTTTGCAGGCGTAAAGCAAAGTTGGTTGACCGATCGTTAACTTTTCACTGTGGTCAAGTTTAGGGATGAAATAATGCATTGTTAAATCACTTTCAATTTTAAATCTCTCAAATTCTTTGCGAATATTAAATATATATTAAAAACTTAAATCTTAAAGTTCAAAAAAGTACAAATACATTTATTTTATAATCTAAATACATAAATAATACAATGTTAAAATTATTATAATTTTGAAATAATTGACGTGAATTAAGCTGTATTTTAGATCAAAATAGTTAAAGATATACAAAAAAAGAAAATATAGTATTTTTTATGACTTTCATATAAAAACGAATAGTTTAAACATATCGGATCTCAACAAAATATGTATTAATTTTTGATGATTCTATCAGTATACAATTTTTCAAGTCTAAGTTATGATAACAGTATGACATGACTAATCCATCAGAGCTGCGATTCTCATGGCTAGAGGTGAAGAAGTCCCGAGACAAATCAATATTCCATTTGAACGTGTTACAAAAGACAATTATAAAGAGTACATGGCGCTTCAGACTGAGAGCGAATAAATGATCTAAGACATTAAATCTAAATTCACCCATATCTTGAACCTTCTGTAGTTACTGTTCAAGAACATCATTTATCAGGACTGTCTCAATACAATTAGAGGCAGTCCTGATTAGTGTGTTTAACAATCTTGATGTGACACTCTATAATATAACGAAAGACTGCTATTATAATTGATTATCTGGACGATTAATCCGCCGACCGATTAACCCAATGTGGTCAGCGATCTCAACGAAAAGGATTTGCATATGAAATGGCAAGGAAGAAGACAGAGTCGTAACGTTAGACGTGGCAGAAGTAGAGGAGGCAGAGCTTCGCGAGGCATGATTCCCTTTCCTGCAGGCAGAATTGGCGGAACAGGTCTGATTATTATTATAGTTTTAGTTTTAATATTTGGTGGCGATTTCCTAAGTTCAGGGAGATCGGAGTCCAGAAATAATGTTGGAACATATGAAAATGCAAGTGAGACCATTACTCCAGAAAATGAACTGGAAGCTTTTTTAAGTGTAGTGCTTGCCGACACCGAAGATGTTTGGCACGAAGTGTTTGCAGTCTACGGTGAACGTTACCGGGAGCCAACTTTGACTCTTTATTCGGGCTCCGTCCAGTCGGGGTGTGGTTTTGCTAGCTCTGACTTGGGACCATTTTATTGCCCAGCAGATGAAAATATCTACATAGATCCAAGTTTTTATTACGAATTAAAGAATAAGTTTGATGCCTCTGGTGATTTTGCTTTTGCTTATGTTTTGGCACATGAAGTTGGTCACCATGTACAAAAATTGATGGGAACAACAGACTATGTGTTTGCCAAACAGGATCAGTTGTCCGAAAAAGAATTTAATCAATATTTGATTCGTCTTGAATTGCAGGCAGATTATTACGCTGGGGTTTTTGCTCACTATGTTCAAAATAAAGGTTATCTCGAAATCGGTGACATCGAAGAGGCCATGAATGCAGCGGCGGGGGTAGGTGATGATGCCATTCAAAGAAAAGCCATCGGCAAGGTCATACCTGATCAATTCACCCACGGTACCAGTGAACAGCGCATGCGGTGGTTTGAGAGAGGTTATAGGTACGGTGATCTCGAACATGGAGATACCTTCACAGCACATGAACTCTTTGTGAATGACTGGGATGATATCGGGTGGTATAGCGATTTCGCTACTGCGGCCTGATTAATATATCAAGTAAGATAAGGATTCTTTGATTGAATGGAGACATTAGTACTTAAAAACTTTGCTATTGATGCTCGAGAACAACTTTTAAAACACCTATCAACACAAGTTGAACGGCACGACTTAACGACCAAGTTCAATAAAAATCAGATTGAGACGTTAGCATGTCAGTGGTTTATAAGATTGATTGTGCTGCGTTTTTTAGAAGTCAATAACTATCAACCAGGAGATCTAAAAGTACTGTCTCTAGATCAAGATGAAGGCTCGAATAAAGTTAAAGTTGCCCGTTTGGCAGCACTTGAATTAGACTTTACTCCATCTGAAAATCAACTGTTATGGGATTTAGTAAAAAGAAATGACAGCCAGTCCATCGACAAATTCCACTGTTTTATTTTATTGCGCCAGTGTCAAAAATTAGCCCAGATTTTCCCAGAAATATTTGGCATTGAAGAGAGTTTTCAGAGCCAACTCTTTGACTTGTCATTTTATGATCCTAAGGGAGTTATTCAGAGATTAATTAATGACATACCCCGTTGCTATTTCGATGTAAATTCGGACTGTGGTCAAGTAGAGATAATTGGTTGGTTGTTTCAATACTACAACACAGCTGCAAGGCAAGAGATTATTGATGTATTTAAAAGTCGTACGATAACAAAGGAATTTATCCCAGCAGCCACACAGCTGTTTACCCCAGATTGGGTTGTGCGTTATATGGTCGACAACTCCTTGGGACGCTATTGGTTGGAAAGGCATCCCCAATCTTATCTAAAATCATCACTAACATATTTAATGCCAGCTCCGCTTCGAGAAATTGACGAAGATATTAAACCAGAAGAAATAAAAGTATTCGATAATGCGATGGGAACGGGACACTGTTTGTTATATGCGTTCGACGTCATGATGGATATTTATTCTTCATGTGGTTATCCTTCTGCTGAAGCAGCGCGCAAAATTCTGCAATATAATTTGTTTGGTTTGGATATAGATCCTTTGGCCTATCAATTAGCTCATTTTTCCTTGCTTATGAAGGCTAGAAAATATGATGATTTGTTGTTTGAAAAAAATATTCCAACAAATCTGGCATACTTTGAGGATACTTTGGGAATTGAATTGTGGTCTTTTTTTAATCATTTTCGTACTAACATTGTGCAACAGCTAGGTGAATATCGTGTGAAAAAAGCCGAGATGCAACTCAGTTATTTGGTTGAATGTTTTCATAATGCTAGGGAAACGGGATCGGTGACTGTTTTAGAGGTCGTCAATTTTGAGATTACAGAACGTTATCTAAAGTTAATTAGTCAAGTTGAACAGACGTGCTCTAAATATACTGAACTACTTGATTTACTTAAACGAATTGTCAAAATAGGTCGTTTATTAACACAGCGTTATCACGTCGTGGTTACAAATCCACCTTATCTGAATAAATTTGATAAGACGTTTAAAAAATATATTTTGTCTCATTATCCTGATTTTAAAAGCGACCTATTTTCTGTTTTTATTTATAAAAATGTTAACCTATGTTGTTCCGGAGGCTACGCAGGATACATGACGCCATTTGTTTGGATGTTTATTTCTTCATACTTAGCACTGCGTCGTTATTTGTTAGAAGAAAAACATCTAGTCTATTTGATTCAAATGGAATATTCTGCATTGAAGGATGCGACTGTACCTATTTGTGCATTTATTTTGCAAAATACAAAACAAGACAAACCCGGAGAATATATCCGTCTGTCGGATTTTAGAGGTGGAATGGATGTACAAAAAGAGAAGGTCTTAGAAGCAATTAATAATCCAGATTGTGGCTATTACTATCGCACAAACGAGTCAATTTTTAAAAAATTACCAGGCATGCCGATTGCCTATTGGGCAGGTTCTCCAGTTATAGAAGCATATAAAAACGGAGTGTTGATGAAGGAAGTGGTTGAAGCCCGTCAAGGGATGGCGACTACCAACAACGACCGATTTGTACGCCTGTGGCATGAAGTTGACCGAGCTGACATTTGTTTTCAGGCCCCCTCTGCAGCTGCGGCAGAAGACTCAGGACGAAAATGGTTTCCATATAACAAGGGTGGGGAAAGACGACAGTGGTATGGTAACTATGATTTTGTCGTCAACTGGAAAAATGATGGACGTGAGGTAAAGGCTTATAAAAAAAGACCGGGATGTCGTCCGACCGGTGTTCCCAATGAAAAGTATTATTTCCGTGAGGCGATTACATGGTCTCTTATTGGCAGTTCTTCCTTTGCCATACGTTATCGCCAACCTGGAAGTATTCCCGACGTGGCAGGTATGTCGGCTTTTTCTGAAAATCACGAAGAACTATTATATGTCCTGGGGCTAATGGGATCTAAGGTATCCAACTATATTTTGCAAATGCTCAACCCGACGATAAATATGCAAGTGGGTAATTTTAATAATTTTCCAGTTCTACGGTGCGCTGCAAATGTTGAAGTGACAAATTTGGTGCGCAACAATGTAAAAATCGCCAAATTTGACTGGGATACCTTTGAGACATCGTGGGATTTTGAAATAAATCCCCTTGTTTCATTAGGGCATTATCTCGAAAAAGCTGAACAATGTATACCGGGGATTGTTGCAAAGACTGGTCAGAATTTGCCCGCTCAAATCCCCCTGGAAAAATTACGAGAAAGCTATCGTTTAAGAAAGATTAACGTGTCACAGTCTTTTGAACTTTACAAAAATATCACCAATGCAGTTTATGCTCAACTAAAATCAAATGAAGAGCGGTTAAATGAAATTTTTATAGACTGTTATAATCTATCAGAAGTAATGGATGATCGACTTAACCACAGTGATATAACATTGACTTATATTTTTGATGATAACCTGTCAATTGACGAGACATTTAACGGAAATCGTTATGTGTTGACAAAATTAGATGTCGTAAAACAACTTATATCATATGGGGTCGGTTGTATTTTTGGGCGTTATAGTCTTGCGGAACCAGGTCTGATTTACACTGGAGGCACTTGGAACTTACAACGCTACGGAGAGTTTTTACCTGTAAAAGATAATGTAGTACCGATTTTTGGTAGCTCGGATGAATGGGGAGATCTA
>JAAYOA010000094.1 GCA_012520525.1 Clostridiaceae bacterium
CCCACATCACTGCCCAATCCCGGCGCAGTTAATCGATTCGCAGCTCGCTCCACTAAATCAGCACGACCTACGATATAACCCCCGCCTGGAGCAATGCCACCGCCAGGATTCTTAATTAATGAACCGGCACAGATATCTGCTCCAACCATACAAGGTTCTAGTTTTTCGACAAACTCGCCGTAACAATTGTCAACCATAATAACAACGGATGACGACTGTACTCTTACCAATTCGATCAAGCGGGCGATTTCTTCGATCCGGTAGGCAGGACGCCCCATATATCCCCTAGACCGCTGAATAAATACAAGCTTGGTCTCCGGGCGGACGGAATGAGCCACTTCATCCCAGTTTGGCATACCGTCAGGCTGCAAGTCCACTTGCCTGTAGGTAATACCAAAGTCTTTGAGTGACCCTGGGTCACTTAATTCTTTCTTCAAAGCCTTCAAACCAATGGTTCGCGAAAGGGTATCGTAGGGACGCCCGGTGATCGAAAGCATTTCGTCACCCGGTCGCAGGATGCCATAAAGACAGGCGGCCAACGCCTGTGTTCCTGTGGCAATAGAATGGCGCACATACGCAGCTTCAGCACCAAACACCCGCGCATAGACGTCTTCCAATTGGTCCCGACCCATGTCATCGTAGCCGTAACCCGTAGTGCCACCGAAACCACTGTCGCTGACCCGAGCCTCTTGCATGGCCTGTAAAACCCGCAGTTGATTATGTTCTCTGATATCGGCGATACGTGCAAAGACGGAGGCAAGTCGTTTTTCTGCCTCATCTCCCGCTTTGCGAGTGGCTTTATTGATCTGCCAATATTCATAAGGATCATTAATTCTCATATGTATTCCACATTCTCATTTTAGTTTAATTATATTACCTATGAAGGACGGAACAACCTCGTTTTTCGCACAAATATAAGTATAACGGAACAATCCATTCTCTATTAAATATCTGAATACCGGGACGATCCGTAAGACCCTATGTGCCGGATCGTGTAACAAGCTACTTTCTCTCTAAACACCAGAAAGAACGAATCACGCCGTCCTCACCACGAGAAGCCTTTCTTTTCAAATGACTTCCATTTTAACACAATCGACGGTTGACGAAATTGTTTAACTGTATTACTATAACTAATACAGTTCCCAACCTTATAACTCAGTCCCTAGCGGTGTCTGTAGAGACAGGCAACGGAGGTCATTATGATAACGCTCGATTATAAGAGTCGCGAGCCCATTTATATTCAGCTCAAGCAGAACATCATTCAAGGTATTCTGCTTGGCGCTTATGAGGTGGACGAACAGCTACCTGCTGTTCGACAATTGGCAGCCGAACTAGGCATCAATCCCAATACAGTGCAAAAAGCCTACCGCGAATTAGAACGGGAAGGCGTCATCTATTCTGTGCCGTATAAAGGGAGTTATGTCGCATCAACCAAATCCGTAGAATCAAAAATGCGCACTAAACTACAGAATGACTTTAAAGTGTTGATCGAAACTTGTCGAGCCAACGGCCTTGAAAAAGAAGATATTAAAACCATGTTTAATCAAGCGATGAAAGAAACTAATCTAATTTAAACAACCATCGTAAGGAGCATGAAATTACTATGAAGACGACTATTCCATATCAAAAACTTGATGGTAATCAGAGTTGGACAGCACCTGTTACTCGAGAACGTTACAACGACGACCTGACGGCTAGCGAAGCTGACGCCAGGATACAGTCTCGCCACCTAGTCAAAAATTTTGGCAAAAAAACTGCCTTAAATATCGAATATAGCCAGATCTTGGGCAGTTCAATATATGGACTTGTGGGACCCAACGGGGCCGGCAAAACCACTTATCTCCGCACATTATCTGGCATCTATCGTCCCGACGCTGGAACTTGTGAGATGGATGGGCAGTCAATTTGGGAAAATCCAGAGATCAAATCACAGATCCTTTTCTTGCCAGACCAACCTGCCTTCCTGCCCCGTACAACCTTGTTAGATATGAAAAGATTTTATCAAGGTATCTATAATCGCTTCAATCACAACGTCTACCGCGAATTACTGGAAACATTCGGTCTTGACGAAAAAACTAAACTTAAAACTTTTTCTAAAGGCATGATGCGCCAGGCTGCTCTCTGTCTCGTCATCGCGGCACAGCCCAAACTCCTTCTATTAGATGAAGCCTTTGATGGTCTTGATCCTGTCATGCGGCGGGCGCTGCGACGCATCCTTTCTCAACTTATTTTAGATCATGAAATGACCGTCGTCATCTCTTCTCACAACCTAAGAGAACTGGAAGACCTCTGTGACTACGTCGGTGTATTGCACAACGGCAACATGATTATCGAACAGGATTTAGACAGTCTGAAGTTGGGCATCTGTCGCATCCAAGTGGCCTGGACAAAAGCTTTGGACATACAACAGCTGCAAAGACTGGGATTAAATATTGTGGATTACTCTCGGCAAGGCAGCGTCCTACATCTAATTATCAGTGGCGATCGGGATGAGATTACCCACACCTTGCGCACCACTAATCCTCTTCTATTAGAAGCACTACCTTTAACGCTAGAAGAAATATTTTTACAGACTATGGAGGTAAATGGGTATGACATCAGACACATTCTTGGCTAAATCGTCAACCAACCTACCGCCTTACGACAGCGGCAAATCGGCTCGATATATATTTCTGCGCACGCTTAAGGACAATTTCCCTTTAGGTGTCCTGCTTTTTGCATTGGAATTCTTAACGCAGCCTTTTGCAATATACATCAATAATATCTTTACCCACGATGCCAGCTTAGGCAATCCTCTGCATAACAAATGGTCAATTTATCAATCGCTGCGTTCCACCTTTACTTCGTCTATTGTGCCGCTCCTTTTTATTATTGGTGTCATTTTAGTCGTACGTATTTTAGGTTATATACACCAAAACGTTCAAATAGACCTGTGGCACAGTTTGCCCATCAAAAGAGAAAAGCTTTTTCTAAGTAAGTTGGGCGGTCTCTCAGTCATATTGTTGGTCCCCCACCTCCTTGTAATGGTGTGGTCCGGTGCCCTGGTCGGATTTACCGGTCAATTCAGCAGCTATGCAAAAGCCTATATCCAGCACTGGACTCTAGGCACTCTGGCAGTGATCGCAGGCCTTTCAATGCTTATTTATATCTTTATGCGCTTCGGAACAACCAGTGACAGCATAATCGGTACATTAGGGCTTTTTGTCGCGTGGCCTATTATGGTATTGCTCTATTCCACAGTAATGATAGAGATCATTCCAGGCATTACATTTGAAAATTTCGCAAACAACCATTTATTTCTACATATCACATATCTCTTCTCTCCTTTACCTGCTTTTTGGACAGGAAACTCTATCTGGCCCTATTGGCTCATACTAACAATTATCTGTATCATTGGTAGTACCATCGCATATAAGCGGCGCAAAAGTGAATATGCCGAGACCTTAGTTTCGTCCCACCCTTTCTATTACGTGTTACGAACCATCGCCACAATAACAGGCGGTCTGGGTCTGTCATACATCATGGGACTTAATGCCTCCTTGCCATCTGCTCTCTTGGGTATTGTCTTAGGCTCCATTCTTATACACTGCATTGTAGAGATGATCGTCGCCCGCGGCGTGAAAACTCTAGTTCGCAGCTTAATAGGATATGTTATTTCACTGGTTATTCTAACCCTCCTTCTTGTAGCTGTACTGTTTGACCTGTTTGGCTTCACTCGCTTCTCTCCGACACCGGCTCAACTAGAAAAAGTTATTGTGACATCCGCATACTGGGATTCTCCCATTCCCTCGATCAAATTGACACCGGATCAAGACGCCGCGATAATAGAAAACCTCAACGAAATGAATCGGAAGTCAATTAATAGTCAACGTGGCAAAATGGGCGCATTCCAGATCGGCTTTACGCCAAACTATGATATTGATGACAAGTTCATCAATCAAACAGTTGATCTGACCTATGTCATGACCGATGGAAAAATTGTGCAAAGACAATTCACTTACAACATAGATCTCAGTCAAGAATCGCTGTCTCAAGTTGTCACAACCCCACCCTTAAAGTATATTTTTATGAACAAAGAAATATTAAGAGAAATTTCGCCAGAAAATTGTCAGCTATACAATACGAATGATTATTATTGGTATGAAGACCAAAGCGATCACCTGGTCAACCTCAGCCAAACGCAGATGCAAGAATTACTAAATCTAATCGCTGACGATGACCTTGAACGCATGATCGGAGATAATCCAGAAGAATTTGCTGAAGCTCGCTCGGAAGCACCTGAACCAACCATCATTTCAATGGATAAAATTGAATCTACCGAAGACAATCCTATCTACACGTTAGTCATTCCGAAACAAAATATCGTCGCTGCTCTAGGTAAGTATGCTGCCACAGAAGGCGATCATGATATCTACAAAGAATCAATTGGAGAATATCAAGATCTAAATCCCGACCCCTACAAAACACCCCCTTGGGGCTATGAGGTGCAAAACGAGAACGACCAACGCTATGAAATCTATATCGATCGTTTTTCTACTCAAGCCTACGAATATCTACAAGCGATCAACCAGCAATAGCAAAAAACGACAACTAACCCATTTCTTCCTATACGAAAAGGCTGTTCGTACATCAAGCAACGAACAGCCTTTTATTTCATGTGTTTGGTAGTTTTTGATTTTGTCTTGATACGTTGTTCGTAACCCTACTTATGGAGCAAAGAACAATGTATTCGCGTAAGTATCTCTGTGGTCCAAACTCTGGAACCAACCACTGCGGGCATAGGATGCATCGGTACAGAAGTAAATAACATCTTCACCAAAAATCGTCTTACCTTCTAGTGCATCCAGAGCTGCTTGACGTTGGGCCTCGGTCCGTGGCGCTGTACGCCAGGCACCTGTCGCATAGGGTGTAAACTGGTTCGGAGCGCTTAGGACACTATAGAGATCACTGCCCCAGTAACCATATTTAACACGGTTATTTATAACTTGGGCAATTCTCAAGCAACCTTCGTAGTCCCAATTAGCACCACACTCTGCTGCCATCATTCCTAGATAAAGGTCCATCGTTTCTGGTGAGATACTCTCAATGAGTTTCTCACGTTCAGCAGCTTCTTTGGCTGCTTCATTTTTGGCTGCCTCTTCTGCTGCTAATTCCGCAGCGATGCGTTCAGCTTCACGCGCCGCTTCGATGGCTTCATCTGGTTCTGCGACCCCTGTAGAAACCGTGATCTGAGTCTCCACTTTGTCTTCTGTTTCTTCTGAATTCTGGGACGTCGCAGTTGTTGTTGCAATTGCTACTGTGGAAGTGGTTTCCTTCACGTCAGTCTCTGATTCGCTTGCGCCGTCCTCCGCTTCAGTGCTTGTATCTTTTTCAATCGGATCCGTCTCTGAGACCTCAGTTTTGTCTTCGGTGGCTTTTGTTTTAACTACCTCCAACAATTCGGTTGGACTTGTTTCTCTGGTCAATTCTGTTTCAGTTATTGATTCAGATATCTCAACCTTATCAGTCTCTTCCTTCTCGGTTTCTTCCTCTGCTTCGGTCATCTCTTCCGTTTCGTCGTCGATTACCTCTGTTTCGGTTAATTCTGAAACCAAGGTTGATGTTGTTTCTTTTACCGCCATAGATGTCTCTTTAGTAGACTCGGTTTCCTCTGTCTCAGATTCGACAGTGGCCTGCTCAGAAGCAGTTGTGGTCTCCGACGTTGTTTCCTCTGTCTTCTCCACATTAGTTTCGGTAACGGTTGAAGAAACGGTGGACGGTGCTGTTCTCGGCATAGTGATCACAAGATCCGGTTGAGGCTCTGTAGCCGCAATGACGGGAGGTGTTTCTTCCTCCATCTCTGCAATGATCTCAACTGGCACTATATCTTCTACAGCATCGATGGTATTTTCTTTGAAAACTTCTATACCTTCAGGAACAACTTCTTGTTTAAGCACTGAAGCATAGACTGTCTTCTCAGAAAATGCACTTAACTCGACTCCCAATCCGATGATACTTGTTGCCAATAGAGCAGATACAACTGTGTTGGCAACTCGGTGATTGAACACCCGTTTTTTCTTCTTTGTTATTTTTGACGATCTCTTGCCGTTGATCCTTTCGATTTCTTTTTGCAACCAATCGTCATTGTTTGAATAACTCAAATTTGCCTCCTGTTTACAGACATCAAATGATATCTGCGTCGTTCGAAACTTCGAAACAACGGTCCGGCATACTATCCGGGACTATTATTGTTACAAATGTATTACCAAACGGATAGAATTATACCATCATAAAAAATAATTTATCAATTCAAAAACTGATTTTTTGTGCAAAAAATCTAAATTTCTCATAAAATTTTAGCAAATTACAGAGAAATATCGTTTCTTTCTACATAATTAGTGCTGAATTTGATACTTTTTGACAACCCGGATATTACAAAAGTATTACATGAAATTGACAAATAATATTTCTTCTATCTATAGGTCTAGAAATAGCAAATTTAAACCTAAGAATCTCCCACTCAATCATGAGCAGGAGATTCCTTTTCGTACTAAACTTATATAAAAGATTTTTATTGACTACAGGTAATTTCAAATTTAAATCGAAACCGTCACTTCTCTAGTCTTGAAGCTCGATCATGTTGCCATCAGGATCTCGCAAGAATACCCAATGATGTTCCCCCTCGGGATCCATATTATCTGGCGGGAAGAAAAAACAATCCCCTAATCCATCGGCACACATCTGTTCATACATCTTTTGACAACTATCCACCTTTAAACAGATATGATGATAACCCGGTCGATTCCAGACTGGATCTTCAGCCGATGCCAGAGGCTCAAATTGGAAAAGTTCAAGAACGACCCCGTCAGGCGAACGTAAAAATGCAAAGTTGGAATAGCTGCCTTCTGGCTGTCTATATAACATCGGTTTTGCCTGAATAAACTCCGGCGGAAAAACACCCTCCATCTCCAATTCAAAGCCGAAATACTTGTTGTAAAACGCTGTTGTAGCAGCGATATCAGATACAGTAAGACCCACATGGACGAAACTACTTTTCTGCATGACCATCCTCCTAAATTTAAGTACTTTAGATATCAAAGCTAGTTTTAACCAGGCACAAAAGAGACATAACTTATTTATATATAATCATTAAACATCATAATTAGTAGCATGACAAGAAAGATCCAATAAAAGGAAAAATAACAAAAACCCCTGCAACCGCTGAGGTTACAGGGGGTTATATGGCGCGCCCGGCAGAGATCGAATCCACAACCTTCTGATCCGTAGTCAGACGCTCTATCCAGTTGAGCTACGGGCGCATAGCGCACTATTTAGTGCAACGAATCTAATTATACTCATTGCTGAGGTATTGTCAAGTTTTTTTCCAATATTTTTTGGCGCTTGGGAACTGCAAGTTAAAATGAAAAGCTGTTCCGTATCATATTTGGTCATTATAATGTTCTATTCTAAATTTAATGTCCTATTCAGCAATAATATTTAAATACAATTAATGGTGGTTGTTATCCAGACAATCGTGGGGCAACCGCTGCATTTTTATCGATTTAACATAGGGCAAATTATCAAAAATCTGGATCGGATCGATTTCATTCCGGTGATAGTCTGGATTCAAATGCAGACTAACTTCAACTGTAAATTTACCACCGTCTTCAGTATCTTCTCGACCGATGATATTGATGTAGTTTACGCGAACTTTATAAAAAGTTAAATTCTTGCGTAAATTCTTCAAATTGTCGAATGGCTCTGATATTTCCAACTCGTAGATATATTGTGATTTACGAATGTGATAGCGGTTTTCAAAAACATTGATTAAAATTAAAACAATGAGAATAGCTACCGTTGTGACGATTGCTTCAAAATAATATGTTGCACCTATAGCGATACCAATGCAGGCAACAGCCCACAATGTGGCAGCGGTTGTAAGTCCGCGGACGGTGTCTTTGCCTTGAATAATCGTACCCGCACCTAAAAAGCCAATGCCACTGATAATCTGTGCTGCCATTCTAGTTGAACTGCTATTGGGGGAAATTGTGATGTAGTGATCTTTTTGCATAATTCCAATCGTCATAACCAACATAGAAGCGATACAAACAATCATGTGTGTCCGCAGTCCAGCGGGGCGATCCTTTGCCTCCCGCTCCAAGCCAATCAAAAATCCACAGATTATGGATAATACCAATTTGATGACAAATGTCTCACCCGCAAAACCCATAAATTACTCCCATTTCTATATATGATTGTGACAGGTCGTTGGACATCTCTGTCGAGATTCCATGTAACCGAGTTTAGGATTCTATTTTAATATATAATTGGTAAGATTTAAAACATCACCTTAACATTGCCTTAATATACTCTGTATTCTATCACCGAAACACTGTCTAATTGATCTGCCCTAGATTAAATAAACAGTTGGGTGATTACAAAATATCGCCATAGTGAATAATAGATTATTATAAATTATTACATCGACACATGATAACGTTGATGACTTGCATTTCTTCTTGAGAATTTTGGAATAACCCAAGAGTTAAGTTCAAAGAATACATCACGTATAACATTCGATCTGCTAGTTTTGTGATCCCTCTGTAGTGCATAATATACACTAGTAAACTGGTATTATTTACATTCTTCCAATTATGTTCCTACTACTCTCCCATAGAAATCATTTCCTGATATATATGATATAACCTGTAACAAAAAAATAACTCACTTCTGACCCCTGCATCGTCGAGGGAAACGGACAAAAGTTCTTCGATCTTGTTTATTCTATTACGCAAACTGTTGCGATGAATATACAATTGAGATGCCGTATTCGACACGTTGCCATTATTCTTTAAATAAACATAAAGCGTGTCTAATAATTTATGATCCCCCTCATCAGATACATCAATCAAAGGTTGCAGTCTTTCAATCACGTGGTCTCGTACGATTGATTGATCCTGTACATAGGACAAAAGTTTTATAATTGTATCGTTCTCCTTGGACAAATTGGCGACAAAAGAACGATTAAAAGCTGCGGCTCTGGCTCTCTTATAGTGTCCAAATAATTGATCTGATGGTAAATCTATGCGGCTTGCACCAAAGAATATATGGATACTCTTATTATGGCTGCGCACATTATGAATAATCGGTCTTCATCAATTCCTCGATATCCTGTTGCCCCATCATAGAATCCAACAGTATTATTCCGCCAAACTTAGTCCTAATCATACAGGCATCCAAAGATCGATTATTCAACTCTTCTAAAATAAGGTTTAGGCACGCCGGATTTTTGCGCACATAATTCACTTGATCGATACACTTGAAAATATTTAAAACAATGAGATCATAAGTGATCGGTATACAATAAGTATTGATCCAATCAGGCTCCTGCGGAGGTGGATCATCGTCTTCTAGGACGGCTAAACTCTCCAAATAATCTAAGAGCAGCTGACGGTTGCAATCTTCACGTAGTACCAAACTGGAAATATCTCTCAATAAATAAGAAAGTTTGGTATCCCACGGGGCGCAAAACACAGGAAAATCCAACGAGTCAGCATAAGCTATTGTTTCATCTGAAATTCCATATATATGATTTGAATTTAATAAAACAATTAGACAGGCAGCCGCTGCCGACGTCGCTTGAGCAATAATATGATTCATAAATTCCGTAGTAATCGG
This sequence comes from Clostridiaceae bacterium, assembly GCA_012520525.1. Classification (GTDB taxonomy): domain Bacteria; phylum Bacillota; class Clostridia; order Saccharofermentanales; family Fastidiosipilaceae; genus JAAYOA01. Next base: position 9,658 of record JAAYOA010000094.1, read on the forward strand.
CAACCCGATGCCAGTCATAACAATGGCATCTCCACCTACCAGCCACTCGATGATGCTCTCTGTTTGGGCGATGTTAGGCAATTTAACCGGTCGATCCAGACCTGTTTCACCAGCTACCAATTCAATTTTGCTAAAACTATCTAGTTCTATTAAATGACGTACTCTAATCATTATGATGCTCCGACGTTTGCTTCTTAAGTTTAATGTGTTCAAGGATATTTTCCGGCGTGGCAGGCAAATTCCTTATGCGGATGCCAGCTGCATTATAAATGGCGTTTAAAACAGCAGGTGTCATAGGAACGGTGGCAACTTCAGAAATACCTTTAGCTCCGAATGGTCCGATGGGTTCAGGATCTTCTACAAGGATTATGTCGTATTGGGGTGTCTCATCGATGGTAGGTAATTCTAATTGACCATAATATTTCTTGTTTGGAATGCCGTCCACCGAGGGAAATTGCTCACGCAATGCGTAGCCAATACCCATAGAACAACTGCCTTCAATCTGACCTTCCACGATATGGGGATTGATGACGCGACCTGTGTCATGGGCGGCGATCACTTTCAGCACTTTTACTTCACCAGTATCGGTATCAAGTTCAATAATAGCGGCCTGGGTGGTATAGGCATAGGAAGGGTAATTTCGGTAATCATCCCCCGCCTCTTTGCGTCCCTCTGCATCTTCAAGACCATAAGTTTGGGGAGCACTAAAAGCGTACTCAACTGTGATCGGTGCATCTATGGGGGTATCGCCGTGCTCTTCGATACGTTTTTTTAATAGTTTTGCAGCTTCCACTACCGCTCTACCTGTATTTAACGTCTGTCGTTCACTGACCGCCTGTCCGTGGAAAAGAGTTTTCGCCGTGTCGCTACTGACCAGATTAATTTGATCTGTAGAGATATCCAGAGCTTCAGCAAGAATTTGCATCATGGCGGTTCGGAATCCCTGACCCATATCGACGCCCGACGCGTGCATTGTTACTCGTCCATCTGTTTCCCTCGTTAGAATGCAGCCGCCGTCATCTCGGTTACCCCGACCGACACCGACATTTTTAAAGCCACTGGCCACCCCGACCCCGAGGACTTTACTGCCTTGGGGATACAGACCTTTATAGGCTTCCATAGCCTTTTGTGTATGTCGCTTACAAAGTTCAATGGTGTCGCTGATGCCAACACTCTGTTTGAGAAGCTCTCCGCCAACAGTTCTTGTGCCAATCTTTAAGGCATTTATCTTGCGGATTTCAAAGGGATCCATACCTAATTTTTCTGCAGCCTCATCTAACAATGTCTCTATGCTGATCGCCGATTGATTGATACCGAAGCCTCTGAAGGCGCCACCGAGGACGTTATTTGTCCGCAATGCTTTGCCCTGTACATTTACATTAGGAATGACATAGGGACCACCGGCAAAGATCGAAGCCTGTTGAAGCACAGCTACACTGAGATTATTATATGGTCCAGCATCAGAATAAAGCTTCGCATCCAAAAATTGTAGTTTACCCTCTGCATCTACACCGATGGTAAAATCCGTTTCAAAGGCGTGCCTTTTAGTTGACAAATACATAGACTCTTGGCGAGTTAATGTGATTTTAACCGGACGCTTCATAACATAGCCTGCCACAGCGGCAGCTGACTCAATGTGCGCATCACACTTGCTGCCAAACCCTCCCCCGAGAGGAGTAGCAATGACACGGATTTTTTCTTCAGGTAAATTTAAAATAGAAGCCAACATACGCCGGATTTCAAAGGGTGATTGAGTAGTAGTATAAATGACCGCGCCATCAGCTAAAGCGTAGCCGATCGCAGACTCTGGTTCCATACACCCGTGCTCCACCCGCTCAATTTTATATTCACCATTGACGACAACTGTCGATTTCTTTTTAGCCTGCTCAAGATCCCCAACTTGGCGAGAACTGGTACCGATTACAGCCTCGGCATCAAGGGCTTCTTTAATTGTATAAAGACCTGGAAGGGGTTCATATTCAACTTTGACCTTTTGGGCAGCTGCTCGCGCCTGTTCCATTGTTTCAGCAACTACCAAAGCCAACATATCACTGATAAAGTGTACTTCTTCAATACAGAATATCTCCTGTTCCTGATTAAATGTACCGTAATGATTGTCTCCCGGCACATCCTCTGCCTTGATCACGCGCAAAACACCAGGCATAGCCAGCGCTTCTGAATCATCAAAATGAATGATCTTACCACGGGTGATTCCTGACCACACAAAAGCGCCGTAAACCATATCTGGGAACTCGATGTCATCACAGAATCGCAAACTACCTGTCGCTTTTTTAACGCCATCTGTGTCCCAGATTGACTGCCCCAACACTTTGCCAGAGATCGGTGGAAGTTCGGGAACATTTTGACCTTTCACGATTACAGAAGATTCAAAACAGCGAACCTCCTCTACAGAAGGTTCTTCATTACGCATTCGGGCAGCTGCCAATAAGACAGCTTCAATTATTTTGACATAGCCTGTACAGCGGCAATAATTGTGCTTTAAAGCCTGACAAATGTCGTCAATTGTAGGATGCGGATTCTGATCGAGGAGAGCCTTCGTTGCCAAGATCATGCCCGGCGTACAAAACCCACATTGGATCGCTCCCACATCTAAAAAAGCCTTCTGTATCGGATGTAATTGATCGCCATTAGCCAGTCCTTCAATGGTGAGAACAGTTCCGTCCTGAACCCTTTCCATGGGCGTTATACATGATCTTACAGGTTTGCCGTTTAGTAAAATTGTACATGCACCACAATGCCCCGTACCGCAGCCATTCTTGGTGCCTTTTAGGTAGTCTTTTCCTCGCAAATACTTGAGTAGTGACATTTTAGGATCTACATCAGTCACCCTTGGTTTATCATTTAGAATAAAACTAATTTTTGTCATGGCACTCAAACCTCTATAGAGAACAATAAACTTCTATTTGACGACTGTAGTTAAATAAAAGGTGTTAGACTTTTATTGGTGTTATAGTTACGTAAAAGACCTTGTTAGACAGGGATATTTGCCAACTTAGAGAAACCAGATCAGCATAGCAATGAGAACTTGAGGTCACCAGATTAAATGAGATCTGCACTAGATACGTTTAAAATAAAATACAGAGAAAACTCTAATTCCTCTAACACAAAATTATATCTCGACCATTAGCTGACTGTTTCAATTCTGCCTATCTAATTGTCTGAATGTTACCCCTTGATATAAAGTCAAGCATATGGTCTACAACTCCATTTAGATAATTTCCAGCACACCTGAAATTAAAACAACCAACATTGTGCAAACAAAATCGGTGGGTTATTCTGCAAAACAGCAACTTTTGGAGTAAAAAATTCAAGGGTTGGTTTAAATTTAAAATATCAATAGGTAAAAATAATGTCAATTGTTCTACTGCTACCCTCTATAACCTGGGAATTGTTTATTAGAAATATAAATAATCCAAAGTCCTCGACGAGGACTTTGGATTATAGTGAATCAAAAAATAGGGAGTTTATAACAGATCTATAGAAAATGTTTATGCTTTATTATTTGTCTGATCTAATTTTGCAATGATTTGATTATTCATCTTATCATATGAATCCCAATCTACTTTCAAACCTGCAAATTCGCATAGTCGTCTGATCGCGTCCATTATTTCTTCTGACGTTAGATCTGTCTTATCTTCAATCCATTGATCATTAATGGTGACCATCTCATGGGCTGCAGTGTTTCTGGCTTTTGATTCCACTCGCCGAACATCATCAGACGTTTTCCTCAACTCTTTTAAGTTGATAGATGACGCATCCTCAAGGACTGGACAATGTTTACTTCCATAGACAATCAACTGGAGAAGATTATCAGAATAAACAGGTCCTTCCGCTTTAAATTTTCGTCTGCCTTTAGTTATACGGTCGTATTGAAAATCCAATGCATCTAAAATTTCTTTGCATTCATTTAATTCTCGTTTTTCCTCGCTCCAGACTCTAACACCAGATTCTTCAAAATCAGTGCATTTATCAAGATTAATACCGAACACTTGGTTAAGTACTCGCTCAAACAACTCAATCACCAAGGGGGTAATCGAACGCAAAAAGTCGACGTAAGCCTTGCGCTTTAATCTCACTTGTACAGACAGGACGTACTCAGCGGTATTTCTGTCATAATCATTTTCATACGACTGAGTTAAAAATAACGAATTATCTTGGGATGCCGAATCCGTATTTTTATATTTTTGTTGGATGAGATCCATCTCTTCATGATTCAGTTCATATCTGAATGCAGCCCATTTAAGTGCATCTATAATCAGCGGATCCAACCCCTTTTCGATATTTTGGGCAGTTAGAAGTGCACCTCTATAGTCATAGCGTCTGATGAACTTTTCCATGATACCTTTTTGCATTTTTAGCATCAGATGCTGTGGTTCGTTGACATCATCTCTTTTTTCAGTTAATGGTTTATTATCTTTATTGTTTTTCCAAAATTCATCCACATCAAATGTTGACTCCTTCTTGCTAGCATTCTTGCGAGCAAAAGGTGGCGAAGCAACTTGAACCCCTTTGGTCTTATAAGGATAAAAAGCAGATAAAATATTCAAGGCACCTTTCATCGCGGGTGTGCCCGACGATAAATTTAAAACAATCTCCTCGTCTGGATGATCTTCCATTATCTGTAATAAATATTTTTCAAAATTTATTAAAATAGGATCAAATAAATGAACATCTTCCAGTTCTGGTTCTTCCAATATTTTAAATTCTATTTGACGAAATTTTTCTTCATCCTGACAAGAGTTTTCTTCATCCTGACAAGGGTTTTTTTCACTTTTCTGTGAATTAATTAGTTCCTGTGACAAAAGTTCTATAGACCTAGAATACCTACGGTCCTTCTTTTCATTTTTCAGGATATCTTTGGACATTACGGCATATACAATGGAAGGTTTATAATGTCGACAAATGTGCAACAAAGGACCATCGTAATTGTTGCCGGGATCGTTGTTTCCAACTGCAGAAAATAAAATAGCCATATGACTGCCTTTCAAAAATTACTTTAATTCAACTGATTTTTTTGGATTGAGTTCCACTGATTTTTTTAAATTGAGTTTCACTCGTCCCATTTCTACAAAACCTTGACCATCCCTAGCAAGTTTTACTTTTTTGGGAGAAAATCCCTTTGCATTGAAATGATTGCGATGCATATATCGATCTTTATTTCTGAATGCCGCGTCTAAATAGCTCGCTGTAATTTTATGTCCAAAGGAGTAATCTATGTTCTCCCCATTCACTTCCAGAAGGCAAAGATGCAGCAGCGTTTTCGAAACAAATCCAGAACCACCACCGAGATAAAAGCTACTACCCGAAGAGGACACGCCTTTTGGCACAAGGTCTGTATCAAACTTAGAGCCAAATGCCTCCATATAGTACTGATGGTAAAGCTCAATGAGACGGTTCAAATGTACCAAAGAAAAGTCTTCATTAAATCCTAACTTTTCTGTGTCGATTGACAATGGAAACTCAATTTGAACATTGGGCTTAATGGTCTCCCGCATTAAGTTGATATGGGTAAATCTTTTTCGATCATTCTCACCATCTATCTTTTGCACAACGGTTAAATCTTCTAAAGTTAAAGACTTACTATCACCTACACTTAATCCAGAAAAGTTGAATTTATCCTTATAAATTTCTGTAGCTTTACTGGAAAATTTCTTTAATTGATCCCGTAGATCTTTACCTTCTTTTCTTTCTAGATCATAACTTGCATCTATCAAACGCTGCGCGTCATCTGTGTTTGTTTTAAAATCAATTTTAATCTTGGCAAAGAGAAAGACACTTCGTAAAACACCTTTCAAAGAAGAACCAGGTATATAGGGCTTGCCAAATCCATCTTTGATACAAGTATTCATATTGGGAAGTCTATTTAAATTTATAGAATTTAGAGATACGGCATATCTTGCCCAGTCTAGATACTGAGTTTCTTTAATATTCATGTCTTTAAAAAACTCTTCTAGTGTTTTCGTTTGATCCCGCACCATAAAATGCTCAAATTGATTGCGCCATTTTTCTGTCGCTAGACCTCTAAATATTTTTTTAGGATCCATTATATAAAGTTTTTTATGTTTAGGAACAAAAATGAGTTCTTTTTTAAAATATGTTCCGCCATCTCCTACATGAACTGGACCAACTGTATCTAATACAATGCGAAAATTTTTAATCATACGTAGGACACCTCCCGCCAATAAGGTACGGCATATCGATAGACAGGATGGGTGCCGCGTCCACCTACATCAAACACATCTCCCCAAAATGGTTCACGAAAACAAGAACCCGATTTGAATAAAACAAAATCACGTTTGCGCAATGGATGTTCACTATAGCTATCTGATGCTACAAAGCCCGTTCTTTTTTCAACAGCAAATTCCGCTGCCTCCATGTTTATTTCTTCATTTTCATTTGGAAAACCACCGGAAAGCATTAACCAAATTGTCTGAGCTTTTAAAGCCTCCGTTGTCTTATCAATCTCGGATGCAGACTCGTTGACCTCTATACAAAATTGTCCCATCCCATTACTGCGTTTGCCACCAATGCCGACATAACCAATATATTCAATCAACTGTAAAACAGGTTCGATATTGTAATCATCCTTAAATTGTAAATCAATGTATAATCCCGCTTGAGGTGCAAATTTGAATAGTCCTACATTATATGGATCTGGATTTTCTATTGCTCTGCTACCTCTGGGAATGCGCACTTGCTCACGCACGTGATACTCGCCTATATTATTCAAAAGTGCACCTTCAGAATGAGGATTAATATTACCTTCAAAAAATTTGACTAATTGCCGTTCTCTAATGTAGTTCATTTTCTTAAAGGCTTTTTTGTCGACGGAATCACCTTGCTTTTTGGATTGTATATGAACGATCGGTTTGGGAATAAAAAAATCATCACCAAAAAATGGAAACGCATCGGACATAACAAAAGATCGTTCTTTGGCATCATCTAATAACTGGTCCGCCGAAATTACACCTATAGAATGAATTGCTTGTTGAAACAACGCCGAAAACAATGTGTCTGCGGTAAATGTATGATCCGATGTCGCTAGCATACCTTTTCCAAAATGCACCGAGCTCCGAAAATGCAATTTAACTTTGATATTTTTGTACGATTTGTTTAAGTTCATCATCATCAAGTCCATCTTCTCCCAACGATTCAATTCCAATATTTATAAATTGAACCCGTCCGCTTCCTCTGGTACCGTGACCACCCAAATAATCATATTTGAGTAGATTGATGGCATATAAAAGATGCTCTAAATCTTCTTTGCATTCTTTGAGATCGTAATTCTTTTCATCTAATTTATAGATAATCTCAAGCCCAAATTTAGTTCCGCGTATGACACGTTCAATTTGTCGCGGATTAGCAACCGCAGTCATCCGGTCAATGAAATTCTCAAACTTGGCTTCGGTCACACTTTCAGCGCCTTGAGCCATCAATTCGTCAAAATTTACGAGCTCTAGATCTGGAAAAATCAGACGTCCTGTTCCCTTCATGGAGCCAAACAATCGCTTAGTTACCGGCAGTTCATCTTTGAAGTCAATCCCTTCACCTTGAAGATGACGAGTTAACAAACTGCGTAGCTTGCCTTTTAAAGAACTACCCGGAATAATGGGAAAATTCGTTAGTACATCCTTAACAACTGGATGATCAATAGCGCCAATCCCCACCATACTGTCGCCGGCGCCAATATGTAAGCCTGTCAAAACTTCTAATTCGCCCACTATTTTATAAATAATCATCTTTTCACCTCTTACTTTTGTTCACCATAATAAAACTTATGAAATCCAACCAGGGATTCGACATAACGCAAGAAGATATTCCATTTCTTCTTTGAGTTGCCGATATCTTTTAATGATTCAAGTAATTTTGATTTTTCCAAAAAATCCTTTACCTTATCCTCCCGTCCCCCTTGATATGCAAAGCGCATGCGCAAATAACTAATTTCGTCGCACATTTCTATTGACAATTCGTCATTTGTTCCTTTTTCACGCTTCTTTTCGTCCATTTTAATTTTTGCATCAACATCAAGAGTCATTGACAGAAATTTTCTTATTTGGGTGGACGAAATAAAATTTGTATTTTTATCATCATGGTGCTTTGAACCAGGTCGTCTATTCCTTTGACGTTTATTTTGATTAGAATGTTGTCGCGGAGGTAAATCTTTTATAACTCTTTCTGCTTGATCAATGTAATTTTCCATGCTCGTCTCCTTACTGCTTACGGTTTAGATAAATGTATAGAAGCAATGCGGTCTGCAATTGTGCTGCTTCCTTACGATCCCTACACATTTGGTACATACGTTGCTTAAAGGTTTCATACGCCTTCTTCATCTTATCCGAAGCTTTATCGCCAGGATCCATTCTGGCAATGGAATAAGCAAACCGGACAATATTGATACGTTCTTCGGTGTAATCTAATAAACCATACAATCGATAGACTGCACTCATAAATGCTTTTGTTTCATCTTCGTCTTTGTGTAATTTATCTTCGTCTTTGTGTGATTCATCTTTCAACCTAGTAAAATAATCTTGGATAAACTTAAACTTATCGTTGAGTACATCATTGATAAAAACATCCCATTGGTAGGTATGTTTAGCCTCAAATAAGCATACACTTTGTTTCTCAAAATCATCACCACTGTTGCCTTTAGCCATGTCTTCCAGACGACCCGATATTTCAGCCATCGCAGCAATGGGATATTTTTCCTTGAACAGAGCAATTCCCGCACTGAATGTCAGTGTACCGATTGTGTACTTCTTAAACTCCTCATGTAAGTCCACTGCAATACCGATGACATCGTGCCAGGCACCTACAATAAAGAAGTCGTCACCACCCGAATAGACAACCGTCGCTTGTCGAGGGCGTTCCTCTGTACTGCCATCGAGATGAAAGCGACCATGTTCGAGAATATAATTCAATTGCTTATTAAAAAATTCCGACAATTGATGGGACAGCATGGCAATTTTAGCCAGTTTCGTAAATCCACCAATCTTGACTAAACGTTGTTCTTCATCATCAAATCCCCTGATAAATGCTTGTCCCATATTATCCACATCGCCGCGCAGGACCGCCAAACGCTTGATGCCCTTTGAATGACTAATTAGATCACTAAACAGAGCAGAACTGTGATAATCACTGACCCCATAAAAGGATATTGGATAAGCCGTTTGATAAGTGGGTTTCTTCGAGTAGAGGCGCTGCACCGCTGCAGTTTTTCTTGCATTAGCAAAGTCTGTGTCTTTGATACCTATTAAAACCCTGTTATTCGGCAACGGAACTGAATCCCTTGCATTTAAATCTGTTGAAACAGCAAATAAATCGCTATTCATAATGGGTTCTGACATATTGATTAGATCCGCACAAACTGGACACCGTTCGTCGCTGTCCAATTGCTTCAGAGTCTGACAAATCTTACATTCTTTGATGTGTTTACCTAGTGGTCGATCATTCAAAGACCGCAGCGAATCAATGGAATAGCGATGCAACTTGTTAGTGCTGATGGCATTGGAAAGTCTCATAAAAATATCCTGATATTCTCCTGAGGGCATATCTAGGAGTTGATTGGGAGAACACTCTGCCACCCCAGCTGCCAAATATAGGTCTGTGTCAAAAAGCGACATTAACCAGTCATTCCACATCTTACAGAATGCTTCCACGGCTTGGCGATTTTCGGCGGTGTTAGCCGCAATAAGATAACTCGTACCACCACCTGCATATAAAAGATTAGAACGACTTAGGTTTAATTGTTCAAGCAAATCATCATTCGCCACTTCCATCAAAATATCGAGATAGAATGACCGGGCGCGCAGTCCTTTTAATGCACCTTTCGATGTAATCGTATAGATAAAAGTCTGGATGCCCGAAAAGTCCAATGTGACCAACATAAAACAATCTTCATCTTCCAACTCAGAAAATGTTTGTGATGTAAGCTGCGAGGGAGATGGGTGGTTGGCTTGTAAATAATCATAAATACTCAGACTAAGGGCAGCAGTCAGTTTCGAGCGGATAAAAAAGGAGACATCGGAACTCGCACGCTTATCTGTATGTTGAATATAACTTGTCAGTTGTTCCAGACTGTTGAGCAGGCGATTCTCAAAGCCCGGCGAACTCCTATTTTGTGCAATATCGGTTTTTAATTGAGCGAGGATTTCATCATATAATTTTGCAGAAACCGTATTTTTTTCATTTTGTGGCAGTGGAAGTTGGTTTTTTCCTAATAAAGTTGTTGGTTGATAAAATGTTTGATGATGATTCCCATGCAAATGGTTAAATATAGGTTCCAACGGTTGGGCTTGATTTTTATTATGGTGTTTGTTTGTAGATTGTGATGTGGAAGGTTGAAAACCATACAACATCGACTGAACAAACTGGATGATCCGGGACAGATGATGTGAATTTTCATCTTTAAAGTCAGAATCCAGACCAAGGAAAATATTTCTTATTTCATCGTCAACTAAGCCGACGTCCGTTTCAAAATAAGCAGAAATTCCGTCCGCATGATTTCGATAGCGATCGCTATGCTTAATTAAGTCATCTATGTGGCTCAAGAGCGAAGCCATATAAAGATTTCTTTTTTCTTGCTGCATACCTACTCCTTATAAATCTTAACTGCGCCCATCCCTAACGCTGTTTTTATACCTATACCGCTATACTCCGCAAAATGCAGTAGTAAATTGATAATGTTGACAAGAGGCTGGGGACCGTTAATCCAAAGTGTGAGTGTTCCGATAAAAGAGGGAATCCACATTTTTTCAAGGGGAAAACGGGTAGAGTTTAATCTGTAGTTGTCGATGACAACATGATCCTCTATATCTGCAATGCTCAATGAATCTCCCAAGGTAAATGTCTTGGAAAAGAGGTCAAATTTTTGCAGCAGACCTACAAAAAGCCAACGAATCGTCGGATAGAACTGATACATATCGTTGGAACGAAATGAGGTTGGTGTTAAAAAATTAACATATACTTTGCGAGGTTGTTTGTTGTTAACAAAGTGTGAAATGAAATCATCTAAAGACAAAGACTCTGTCTCCACATCTTTGATATTAAAGCGCTGTCCTGAGTGTTCAAGAAAAATGGTTTCCCGCTTCTTCAAAATAGCGGCATCAATCAACTCGAACATCTCTTGCGTTACGGTCTGAATCGACCAAATATTGTTTTCGCCGACTTTACGAACCCATTGTGTAAAGGGCTTAATCTGGGCTTTATGAATTGAACTGATGTCAAAAGCTGATAATTGTTGAAAAAGATAGCCGTGAAAAGTAGAACCCTGTTTAAAGTTCAGGGACTTACCATCTTGTTCGTCTAAAGTCAGTGTAATTCTACTTAGCATAACATTCCCTAAAAGATTGATTATTAAAACTGTAACTATATTAAATATACTAAATCTATATTTGATTTTTTAGATAAACAATAAATATTCTCATCTATTTATAATTTAGTAACATATTTCGAATGATCCGTGAAAATTATGGAGAGTTCTAGTTGGATTTAAGAAACTATAGGGCCTAAAGGATTAGGGGAACTGATCTAAAAGAGGGATAGAATAAAAATATCCGGGTCAACGCATAGATCGTTGATCCGGATATTTTGTTTGGACTGATCGTCCCCTCACGGGGGCAAGTTGCGACTTCTTTATTGTGATAAAAATCAATTAAAGGAATTGTTTCCGTCCCCTCACGGGGGCAAGTTGCGACCATTTACGGATGAGTTTGTTCTCAATGGCTGCAGTTTCCGTCCCCTCACGGGGGCAAGTTGCGACCAGAGCGTATAAGACGCGCTGCAAGTATGATGGAAGTTTCCGTCCCCTCACGGGGGCAAGTTGCGACACAATTTAGGCTCTAGTTTTGATTTGGAAGCTGTGTTTCCGTCCCCTCACGGGGGCAAGTTGCGACCTTTATGGG
>JAAYOA010000095.1 GCA_012520525.1 Clostridiaceae bacterium
AGAGCCTTTTTATTTCATTTCATCTTACAACTCGCCAGATCAATGGACAGTGTGAACTGCAAGTTAGATTAAAACGCAAAAATAAACCGAGATAAGTTGTGACATCACGTATGAACAATGCAACAAATGTGTTATGGTCACATAACATAGGGTATGAGTAGCAGCAACCTATCGCTTGTTGCTACACTTATTATTGTATTTCTAATCAAACATCATAAGTGAGGTGAGTGAAATGTCATTTGAATCCGTCCGAACATTTTTCCGTAATTGTGGTTTAGAAGATCGCCTAAAAATTTTCGATGAATCCAGTGCCACCGTTGAGTTGGCAGCCGTAGCTTTGGGATGCGAACCCCAGCAGATCGCCAAAACTTTATCATTTCTCATCGGCGACCAAGCCATTCTGGTCGTGTGTGCTGGCAATGTTAAAATCGACAACTCAAAATACAAGACTCAGTTTCAAACTAAAGCTAAGATGATCCCCGCCGATCAAGTTAAAACGAAAATTGGACACCCCGTAGGTGGTGTCTGCCCATTTGCAGTTAATCCCGAAGTGAAAATTTACCTCGACCAATCACTGAAAGAAAATGACATTGTCTATCCGGCGGCAGGTACTGGAAACAGCGCCGTTGAATTGTCGATCCCAGAACTGGAAAAATGCCTGCCTACAGCAAAGTGGATTGACGTCTGTAAACCGATCTAACTTTTTCAATCGACTAGCTTTAACCCGCTTTGGTTACGACCAGTCTACGATGGCTTCAAAATTTAAGCTGCCAGCAGAAAGTTGCTCAACTAATTTTTCTCGTCCGTCAGCCACTATCTGATAGGCAAAACCACAGCCCGCCTTGAGCGAACCTGGCAGCGCAATAATTTCACCGCCAAGTTCATTTTCAGCGGCATATGCCTCAACTGCTAGGGCATCGGTCACAGTTGCAAAAGTAATTATAAATCTCATAAATATTCATCACATATCTCGCCTAGTACAGATACCGCCCGCTCGGTCTCTGCTAGCGTATTGAAATGGGAAAAACTAAACCTAACCATCCCTTGATCTTCTGTTTTAAAATGGCGATGTATTAAGGGCGCACAATGAGAACCTGGTCGCACACAGATCTGAGCTTTTCGCCACAACTCTTGGGCAACTGTCGCAGCGTCCACTTTACCGATATTAAAAGTGACCAACGGCAAGCGCTCATATCCGCAATCGGCGGCACTGGAAGAATTGTCATAACTTTCATAATCGCCATAGAAATGAACGCCGGGTAATGCCTTTACTTTATGGTAAAAATGATAAGCTAGTTCTGTAGCCTGATCGAACATAGCATCTATGCCTCGCATATTTAAATAATCTATGCCAGCCTTTAATCCAGCCAACGCCGGCACATTTGCTGTTCCTGGTTCTAGACGGTCGGGCAAAGCCTCAGGCATTGTTTCTAAAAAACTGTGAATTCCAGATCCTCCTGACATCAGTGGTCTGATCTGGGCAGATAAATCAATTACCGAACCATCGACCTGCTCCTGCACATCGAATTTTTCACCTAATATAAAGCCGCCTGAACCCTGTGGACCATATAGTCCTTTATGTCCGGTGAAACAAATGACATCGATATTATTGGCAATCATGTCGATCGGCACATACCCCGCCGACTGAGCTGCATCAACGACAAAGATAATTCCCCGATCCCGACACCATTCTCCAACAGCAGCTAAGTCAATCAAATTACCTGTCACATTGGAACCGTGATTCAATACAACTGCTCGGGTCTCTTTTTGCACCACTTGGTCCAGTTCTGTCAACTTTACACGTCCCCACTCATCGGCTGACAATACAGAATAATGAACACCGCGTTCTTTTAAATCGTGGAGCGGTCTTAGCACGGCATTGTGATCTTGGATAGTCGTTATGACATGATCGCCTGAGCGCAAAAATCCCTTCAAAAAAATGTTTATTGCTTCGGTTACATGTTTTGTAAAAATGACATGTCTTAACTCTGTTCCATTAAAGAATGTTTTGACTGCCAAACGACACTGAAAAATAACACGCCCAGCATTCAACCCAGGACCATAACTGCCTCTTGCCGCGCTAGCCATATGTTCCATAGCGTGGATAACAGCTGTTTTGACTTGATGGGGTTTTTTCATCGATGTGGCAGACCAATCAAAATAAATAGGTAGACCACCTGTCATTTCATTTATTCTCCTTCACAATAAACCTTATCCAAACAAAATTATAGACATCAAAATTCATTGATTTCAATTATTATTTTAAAAGTTCAGCTCCTGCATCTTCGTCTACAATCAGTATTACATTGGGATGTAACTTTAACAAGGAAATAGGTATTGAGGTTGTCACGTCATCGTCGCCAAATGCTCTGATAATCGGTGCTTTTTCTTTGCCAAAGGCCAGCAATATGACCTGTTTCGAGCGCATAATTTGACCAATTCCCGTAGCAAATGCTCGTTTCGGAATCTCCTCATCCGATTCAAAAAGACCTGTATTTGCGTCTATCGTCTCACTGGTTAAGTCCTCCACATGAGTCCCAACTCGTAAAATATTTCTAGGCTCATTAAATCCGATCTGTCCGTGGGTACCGATATCAAGAATCTGTACATCTGTAAATCCGAGCGCCCCACATAAATCATCGAAGCGCCGACATTCTGAATCTAAGTCCGCAGCAACACCATTTGGTAAAAATGTATTCGCAAGATCTATATTAATGTGGTTGAAAAAGTTTTCATTCATAAAATATCGAAAACTGCGGACGTGATTGCCGTCTAGACCGATGTATTCATCTAAAATAATGCTTCTCACTTTCGAGAAATCTAACTCACCTTTGTTATACCAGTCAACTAAATACCTGTACAACTGAATTGATGACAGTCCTGTTGTTAATCCCAGAAT
>JAAYOA010000096.1 GCA_012520525.1 Clostridiaceae bacterium
ATCAATCATTATCCCAGAAAGATATTAGACGGGCGCAGTGCTATAGAGTTTCGCCAGGCTGCTGCTTGAGCGAATATCGATTACATTGTCAATAGTTGGGATTTCATTTTAACTTGCAGTTCCCATCCTGGACTTTAAAATAAATTTTCTGTTGTTATATCCATTTTTTCGATAGACTATAACCTAAGATTTTGATTGTAGAGGTTGGAAAAGTGGAAATGATCGTTGAAAGGGCAGCCGACTTATTGGAACGGAGTGCTATTCATGCCGTGGCGGCGATCGACATGAATCAATTAAAAGAGTCGCCATATTATCCGTTCATTATTGCGGCGGTGGCCATTCTTGTTGTTATCTTGTTGATCTTCTGGGTGCGCCGGACTGTGCGAAGGATGGGACGGCTTTTCAGGCGGAGCGTCGTGGGCGAAGCGATGTCTATGTACAAGGATGCCAAACGAATGGTCAATTCTGAGGAGTTTCAAAATACACCTCGTTCTTTAAATGGGATGGATCAGGTTTATCGACCTCTGATTGCTAAGGATTTTCCGGACTTGCAGGTTGATCAGCTGGGCAATCAAGCGGAGAGTTTGTTGCAGGACAGTTATAAAGCCCTAGCCACTGCCGAAAAGGAAGAAGGTGGAGTTGCCCTCAATCGAGTGAGAAGTTTGCTTAAAGATAGCGGTCCATATTATATAGATTCTTTTGAGCGACTTCTGTCGGAACACAAGGCTCTCGGTGAAGCCCGTCCTATTTTTAAAAATGTCAGAGTGCACCGCCGCGCCTTGAGCAACTATAGCACACAGAAGGGCAAACAATTGATCGAGTTTCAATTTGCCGTGGAGGCGCTGGTTCATAGCAAAGAACACTCCCAATCTGAAAAGAGACAATTTAAAGACAGTGTGCGCTACCAATATTTGGAAGACAAGCATGCCTATCAAGATGCAAAAGGTAATACCGCAGTGATGGCTTTCAAGTGTCCCAATTGTGGCGCTCCTCTGGATAAGGCGGGGCGGACGACATGTGAGTATTGCGGTTCGCACGTCCAAGCACTGCAACTTGAAACCTGGTTGGCGACGGAGTTTTTTCCTGAACTGTGGAAAAGACCATTTCGTCCCGGCGATATGATTGAGCGCTGATGGAATAGGCGTGT
This sequence comes from Clostridiaceae bacterium, assembly GCA_012520525.1. Classification (GTDB taxonomy): domain Bacteria; phylum Bacillota; class Clostridia; order Saccharofermentanales; family Fastidiosipilaceae; genus JAAYOA01. The sequence continues at coordinate 1,148 of JAAYOA010000096.1, forward strand.
GGAGTTTCAGTTGACCGACTGTCTGATCGTCTCAAGGACAAGTGATGCCTAGGTGATTGGTGACCAAGGGGGGACTAACACCAGCATACTCTTTATTTTACGTTACAATTATTGTATTAAATAAAATAATCGACAGAGGAGATTGTGTTATGAAAGTCGGTGTTATTCGCTGCCGTCAAACTGAGGACTACTGTCCAGGAACGACGGATTTTAAGAGCATTCGAGAGCGCTCCGGTGCCTTTGAGGGCGTGACCGAAGACATTGAAATTATAGGTTTTATTAGTTGTGGCGGTTGTCCCGGAAAACGTGCGCCTATGAGAGCCAGAGAGTTGGTGGATCGAGGAGCTGATACAATTGCCTTTGCATCATGTATTCAGCGGGGCAATCCCTTAGGTTATCCCTGTCCATTCCACAAAAAGATGCGAGAAATTGTGGTTAATGCTGTGGGTCCTGAGGTTAAGATTCTGGACTACACCCATTGATGCGAGCTAGTTTTGATTCGGTTGGTTGGTGGCGAGGGCTTGTGTCTTTATCTGGCTCTAGTTCATTGCAACAGTCAAAAGATCATATACTGTTCCTCTGGTTTGAGATATAGGTTGAATTGACCTTAGCTAATAGAAATAGGTTTACAATGAACGAAGATCATATAGAGCAATTGAGTTATAATGTTTCTTTTGCAGGCGGAGGCATAAGAGCCTTGGCCCTTGTTCCCGTGCTGAGTTACTTTGAGGATCGTCGCTTGGCGATCAAAAGGGTTGCAGGCACGTCGATGGGATCTATTATTGCCACTTTTCATGCCGCTGGTTTTCCCGCTGAAGTGGTAAAGACCCTTATTTTAGAGGGTGAAGCGACGGTAATAGAAGAGCGATTATTTGATTATCCGCTGTTGCGTTACATCATTTCGGGACGAAAATCTCCCGACGGTCTAATTGATGTGGAAAAATTCTATACGGTGTTTGAGGAATTTCTTGAAAGTATCGAATTGACTTCTTTGAATCAGTTGATTAAACCTCTGGCTGTTCCTGCGGTGGACATGAAGACGGGGCAAATTGTTGTGTTTTCTAACGAGCCCGAGGCGTTTGTTCTACCAGAAAACGGTATTTTTTATCCTGGTGAGTTTAATATTGTGGATATGTTGGTTGCCTCGTGTGCCATTCCTACAGTGGTTTCTAGTTTACCTCTAGGGGATTTTCTTTTGGCCGATGGCGGTGTCCGCCTCAATCAACCGGTTAAATTGTTTGCCAAGGAAGAGCGCGTCCTAAAATTAGCCCTAGGCATTGATTATTTGAAGAAAATTGATCGCATCACCAGTTTGATGGACTCTGTGCAACGCTCCCTCGATTTGCTGCGCTACGAATTGGAAAAGGACCAGGCAGAGTATGCTGATATTATATTAAAAATACCTGTGGAATTCGATGACTTGGACATGGGCAAAGGGGCGAAAGTAATCGAGCGAGCCATTGCCTACCTTGAAGAGGTCCATCTAGAAGACTATCTGCTGGCTCCGGGAATCATTCCTTTAGGCTTCCCCATATAAGTGTTCATTTCATAAAGAATTTATTAATATTTAATTGATTGCTCTGTCCTGATTGGGGATATTTTTGGAGAAATGATTTGATCCGTGGGATATATTAACCTAGCTGTTATTTTTATTATTGTTGTTCTGGTGCCGTTGACGTTAACAATCTTTAATTTGATTCATTTGGTCCGTCCTGCCAAGAAGTTTCTTCCGCGCAGGATTTTGACGGAACTGGGAACGATTTTTGGCGGTGGCATGTTGACCTGCTTGTTGCTGTCGTTTGCTGATGTGACATCTGCAGATTGGACAACGGTACTTGCGAACCGGCAAACTCACTCACCCATCGCTCCGGAACAAATGCCAACCTCTATCGCCATTTTAGTGCTTGCAGTCAGTGGTTATTTTGTGCTGCGATTTGTCAGGTTGGAAAAAATGCCGCCGTTATTGGCTGCGACTGCCATTGGTGCCATGTACATGGGAGTGATTTGGTGGGGCGTCTTTGTTTATCAATTGTCTCTGAGCAGCATTGTTATTCCCATCGCTTTCTACTTTTTTAATTTGTGTTTGATTGTCGCTGCGGTCGTTCGAGATGTGGTGAAAGCTTGGCAGACAATCGACGAAAAGAAAATGCCAGAACAAAAATTAGGTGGGCGGAGACCATGGACAAATAGATTGAGGCATTTTTTGTACAGTTCTCATAACTGGCCTTGGCTGGGGGCGGTGGCAA
>JAAYOA010000097.1 GCA_012520525.1 Clostridiaceae bacterium
TGGGCAAGAAAACGTGGAGATCAAATTGCCTTAAATGGTCCTTGTGTAGACGGGCGTATTGAGATTACTTGGCAGGAGCTTGATTTATATTCAGACCGCTTGGCTGCATATTTAGCCGAAAAAACTCAAAATAAACGTTATCCTATTATTGTTTATGGTCATAAGAGTCCGTGGATGATCATCTCATTCCTTGCCTGTGTAAAATCAGGTCATACGTATTGTCCCGTTGACTCGGTCATGCCACATAATAGAGTCATGGATATTGTAGCTGAAATCGACAGTCCCTTTGTTATATGCGTCCAGTCGCTGGAATTAATGGAACCTTATGAAGCTATAACTCTGCAGTGTATTGAATCGATCTGTAAGAGCGAAGAGGCGGTGGACATAAGCCAGTTGATGCCCATACAAGACGATGAAACCTATTATATTTTGTTTACATCGGGGAGCAGTGGCAAACCTAAAGGTGTACAAATTTCCAAGTCCAATGTTTTTCACTTTGTTGATTGGATGATGAATATTATAAAAAATGATACCCGTTTAGGTGCTGATCCGACCTGGGAGCAGCCATTGCGTGTTATGAATCAGGTACCGCTTTCCTTTGATGTGTCTGTTATGGATACATATATTGTCTTGATGACCGGTGGTACCTGGTATGCTTTAGGAAAAGAAGAGTTTGGTGATTACCAAGTTCTCTACGATGAACTTGCCAAGAGTGAAGCAGATATTTGGGTTTCAACGCCTTCGTTCGCTGAAGTTTGTATGGCTGATCCTATCTATAACAGTGAATTAATGCCTAATATGCGGCTATTTTTGTTCTGTGGAGAGACATTTGGCAACAACACCTATGAGAAGCTTTATAAGCGTTTTCCTGAAGCTGAGATCTATAATACTTACGGCCCAACCGAAGCTACAGTTGCTGTATCTGAAGTGAAAGTGACACCTGAATTGTCTGAAAAATACCGTCCGCTTCCTGTGGGAAGAGCCAAACCAGGTATAAAGTTTTTGATAGAAAAGGATGGCGAATTTACAGACGAAGAAAATGTTAAAGGCGAGGTCATCATCGCGGGCGATACAGTTAGCAGGAAGGGCTATCTGCACCGACCGGATTTGACAGAAAAAGCATTCTTCAAAGTCAATTGGAAGGGTGAGGAGTTACAAGCCTATCGTACTGCGGATGAAGGTTATCTTGCCGATGGTATGTTATTTTACGGTGGTCGTTTAGATTTTCAGATTAAACTCCATGGATACCGCATTGAGTTGGGTGACATTGAGAGCAATATGAGCGAATTGCCCAATGTGCAGAGAGCCGTCGTTTTACCGACGATTCGAAAAGGTGAAGTGAAGAGTCTCAAAGCTTATGTTCAATCTTCGAAAAAAATAGAAGATGAGTTTGCCGAAGCTCAGAACTTGCGGCAACAGCTGGCGAAACACATCCCAGAGTATATGGTGCCAAAGCGAGTTATTTTTGTAGACCAATTCCCGATGAATCAAAATGGAAAAATAGATCGCCGCGCACTGGAGAAAATTAAATGACATTTTTTGGCAGCCTAAATTTCTACTTGGTACTAGGTGTCATATTAGTGCCTCATATTGTGATGGGGATATTAGAAAAGAGACAGAAATTTGTAGTTTTAATAACTTCAATTATTATGATTTCGCTGGTATTTAAAAACCATCGTGCGGAATATCTGTCTCTTATACTCTATTTGATATATGAATTTATCATTGTTCTTGGATTTTTTAAGATCAAGCAGCGCCAAAATATAACTCCTATTTTTTATAAAGTAACACTATTTTTGTCTATGTTGCCGGTAATTGTAGTGAAGTTGCCATTTTCCGTACCATACTTGTCATATTTTGGATTTTTAGGGATATCATATATCACATTTAGGACTATTCAAGTGATTATAGAGATCTATGACGGTATCATCAAAGAAATGAACGTTGTTGATTTGCTCGTCTTTTGGATCTTTTTTCCATCCCTATCATCAGGTCCGATCGACCGCAGCCGCCGCTTTTCTAATGATATAAATGAGAGCCTTTCACGCAAGGAATATATAATTTTATTAGGCAAAGGTCTGTGGAAAATTCTTCTAGGTTTGACCTATAAGTTTGCTTTTTCTACCCTGTTTTTTAAGCATTTGGAAACGATTCAAATTGACCGTTCCCTCGTTAAAGCAGTCGAATATGCCTATACATATGGATTTTATATGTTCTTTGATTTTGCAGGATACAGTCTGTTAGCTGTGGGAACAGCTTATATTATGGGCGTTCAACTTCCCGATAACTTCAAGGCGCCGTTTATTAGTAAGGATATGAAGGAATTCTGGAATCGCTGGCATATTTCTCTTTCCCATTGGTTGAGAGATTATTTGTTCACCCGATTTGTATTCCAGTCTATGAAAAAGAAACGCTTTAAATCCCGACAGACGACGGCAGCATTGGGCTTCATTTTTAACATGACAGTGATGGGGATCTGGCACGGCGCAACCATATACTATATCCTGTATGGTGTGTATCACGGTGTGCTTTTAGCTTTAACTGAAATCTATCAGAAAAAGTCTAAGTTTCATAAGCAGCATAAAAATAAACGATGGTATCAGGTGTTGAGTTGGTTCATCACATTAAATTTTGTTATGGCTGGATTCTTATTATTCTCCGGTCGGATTATTAAAATATAAGGAGGGCGTAAACTTGAAACGAATTATTTCTATTCTTGTGGCCTTCGCCTTATTTCTTGCGACTGTAAGCTTTATAAGTCACCAACAAAAAGCATTAGATGAAGTTGATCTGGAGATCATGCGCTATGATTTGAGTCCTGCAAAACAGGATAATGTAGAATTATTGGGACAATTACTTGATCAAAATACAGTGCTGACGATGGGGTCATCCGAGCTTTCCACGATCGGTGAGAGCACACATCCAGTTCAATTCTATAAGGACGGTCAGCACGAATTCGATTTAGTTTTACTCGGACAAGGTTATACACAATGCCTTAATCAGGCGATTAGCTTAGCTGCGTTAGCACCATCAATGGAAAACAAACAAGTTGTCTTAATTTTATCTGCCCAATGGTTTACTGAAGATCATATTGATCCAGGTGCCTTTGCATCGGTGTTTCGCATCAATATGTATCGAGAGATGCTGCGCAACCCAGATTTGAGTGATCAATTAAAAATGCAAATGATTGAGCGCTGTCATGAGATTCTAGGTCAAGATGATGTTTTAACTGAGCGCCTAAAGGTGCAGGAACAGCTTTATTGGAATCATTCCGCCAATATATTAGAGCAGGCGACAGAAATGATCAGAGCACCATTTTTAGAATATCAAAGAAGTTATCAGGTGAGAAAGCATACTAAAGATATTAAAGATGATCTGGACTGGGAACAATATTTAGTTGATCGTCCTTTTGAATTAGACGGAAAATCGGCTACCTGTATTTCCTTCGAGAAACGCATGGAAGTTGCAGAAATGGAAGGTCGAGCATCTGTTACTAACAATGATTTTGGCATAGAGGATGATTACTATAATGAGTATATGAAAGACAGCTACGAGGAGCGCAAAGATTCAGAAGTTGACAGTCGTTTTACGGTTTCTAAAGAGTATGATGACTTAAATTTATTCCTTGATGTTTGCGATGAATTGGGCATAGAGCCTATGCTGGTAAGTGTGCCGGTGAATGGCTATTGGTACGATTACACAGGATTTCCTAGTGAGGAACGAGAAGGCTACTACCAAAATATTGTAAATATCTGTGACCAAAGAGATGTACAATTGCTTGATTTATCTGCATACGAATATACCGACTATGTACTGCGAGATATTATGCATTTAGGATGGAAGGGATGGGTTTTTATTGAATACGAAATTGAGCAATTTTATAAGCACCATTAAAAAACATAAAGTCTTGTGGTTTATTCTGCAAATTATAGTGGCGTATCTTTTGATGCTGATTCTTTTTTGGGCTCTTTTAAACACAGACTTTCAAAAAGTGCCGACTTTTTTATACAATCAATTTTGACCATATAGAATTTGAGGTAATGCTATGTATCAGTTAAATGAAGAACAAAAACAAATATTAAATGAGTTAATTCTTGACATCTGTGAAGAAGAAGAGGTCATCAATAATCCGGACCTGGACTGGTTTGAGTTAGACTATATGGATTCACTGAGTTTTGTTGAATTGATCGTTGATTTAAGCGATGCCTTTGACATCGTAATCACTCCAACTGAATTTGAGCGCGAGGAAGTATCGACCTTGCGTAAAGTTGAGAATATAATCTGTGCCAAGTTAGAAGAAAAAGCTTGAATTATTTAAAAATATCACAATAATTAATTATTCTAGCCATTAGCTGTGCCATTAATTAGATTGTGGTATTTTTAAGTTGTGTGGATTCAAAATACATAGTTGTTTTAAAATACGTCTTGACGTCCTGATGAGTACATTAAAACTTTTGCATAAGTTTATTTGGTCATGATGAGCGGATTCGCTGTCGCAATTATTTTTAAATAAGATTGTATGACATAAATATATTGACATTGGAAAGATGTTCTTTTTGGTTCTGGTTGTATAAGCTTTATTATATGTATTGAAGAAAATGACTTTCCCAGATAGGTGTAAAGGAAAAAAGCAAAGTTCCCTAAATTAAATGGGGAGCTTTTATTTTGCTTATTGTTAATAATAGTTATAATTTTTATAGTTGGTAGGTAAAATAATCTACAAACGGTCTACAACCTGATTACACACGTTAAATGGGCTGCGCAATATATGCATAAGAAACAACAAATAAACGGTTTTCACAACTAACAAAAAAACAAGAAAAATACAAAATGAAAGGAGTTGATTAGTTGAGAAACAAGTATGTAGGTTTGCTGATGGCCGGTGCGATTGTGACTGCGGTGTCATTTTCTGCACAAACCCATGCAACGGAACTGAATACACCGACTGATTCAAACGTAGCCTTAAAGACAGAGGCGGTTGAAACAGTTATCGAAGAAACAACAAAACAAACCGATGTAACGACCGTTATTGATGTGGATATTCCTTTAGATAACGAGGAACAAACAGAAGTATCTGAAGAAATCATTGAATCAGAACAAACAGAAACCGTTGAGAAATCTAACGAGATAAAAGAAACCGAGCAGACCTCTATTTTGACACACAATGCGATGGATGGTGATGGTCAAAGTGCAGGCACATTTACTACCTACCAAAAGGAAGCAAGAGATGGAGCGGTTCAAAACACAACCACATTTAAGCTGATCGGTGAAGATGAAGTGGGTGGTTCATTACCGTCCATTAAAGCGACTTTAACAAACAACGAAACAGGTGAAGTGTTTGTTATAGAAAATCCGAATGGTACAACCGCTATTTTGCAGGAAATACCGGAAGGTACATACCTTATGTCCTTTGCAGATATTGAAGGGTATACTAAGCCAACTGATCGAAACATTACGATGAGTGGTCCAAGTAGACGGTTTACAGCAACTTATAGAACGATAAAAACAGAGGTTGAAACAACTACGGTGACGATTTTCGCCTTTGATATTGAAGGTCAACCGTTGAATTATGTAAATGCGACATTAAAGAATAATGAAACTGGCGAAGAGTTTACGTTCTTTAGTGAAAATGCAAATAGTGTGACCCTTGATGTACCTAGAGGAATCTATGAGTTGCAATTCGGTGATTTAGATGGTTATAAAACACCTTTAAGTAGAACTGTAAGGGTTAATTTTGAAACTACTGAACTTCAAGGTAAATATACTAAGACTGAATATGTTCCAATCGTTACCTTTAAAGCGGTTGATGATTTAGGTAATCCTTTGGATTGTTTCCGTGGTGCGCTCATCAAAACGGGATCAGGTGAGAGCTTTAACCTTAATACAGATGGTGTAAACTATCTTTCAATCGAGGATCTACTAGTTGGTACTTATCTGTTTATGCCAGGTGAGATCAATGGATATATAGCACCGCCTAGTGAGAGAATAACCATTGATGCAGATAACCATGAGATAAAGGCAACCTATAAAGCAAAGGATGTCATTCTTCCTAAAACAACAGGTATTCTTGCAACATCTTATGGGAAAGAAGGTATTAACCTAAAGTGGAAACAAACCAAAGGTGCATTTGCTTATAACATCTATAGAAAGCAAGGTGAAGGTGATCGACAGTTTGTTACAAGAACAAGCAATACAACCTTCTTTGATGCTGATGCGACAGGTTTAGATGTTAATTACTATTGGGTTGAGTCGGTGTTCGACAAAGACGGTAAAGAAATGGTTTCACAACCTGATCAAGTAGTTGAAATAATCGCTGCACCGAATAAAACACCGAAGGTAGAAGCAGAATCGACAAGTCAAGGTGTTCGCTTGAATTGGGAGCCGGTTTCAAATATCGATGGATACCTTATCTATAGAAAAGTCAGAGAGCTAGAAGATCATTATAAGTGGTATGCAATCACAGAAAAAGAGACATTCCTCGATACAAATGCATCACGGATAAATGTTACCCAATACTTAATTTATCCATACTACAAAGAAGCTGGTAAAAACGTGGTTGCCCTAAATGTAAGCGATAGAAATTCTGAAGATTTAGCTTGGGGTTATGAAACAGGTAATGCAAAACCCGATAGATTAACAGGGTTTAAGGCACGTAGCGACTATGGTCAAGTGCATTTGTTCTGGGATAAAGCAAGAAATGCCGAAGAATATATTATTTATAGAAAGATCGGCAAAAGCGGTGATTTGAAATATTTGATGGTAACACCAAATACATCCTTTATTGATCAAGCACCAATGAATGAGTATTCTTTTTATTGGGTATTTCCAAGTAGAAAAGATTTGGGTAGAAATATCATTAGCTCATGCCCAGAATATAAATATGGTAAAAGCAAGATGGTTCAGCCCGTTAAAACAATCAAAGGCGATTCAAGAGTAAAAGGTGTACATCTTGAATGGGATGAGCTAGAAGGTGCACAACACTACGGTATTGGTAGATTATCCATCGACAAGGATAATCCTTGTGGGAAACCGACTTATCGATACATCGATTACACAACAAAGACATCTTACTTTGATAAAAATGCATCGATTGAAGGCTTTAACTATTACTTTGTGTTCCCGATGTTCAAAAATGTCTATGGTCAAACTTTCCGTGCAGCAAGCCCTAACTATGGTTATGGCAAGGTGATTACAGATACGATTGTTTCATACGAAAGAGAAACCATACCTTTTGATACGGTCTATGAAGCGGTTAATAAACCACATGATACCTATGAAGTGGTTGAGATAGAGGGTAAACCGGGTGTTAAATCTGAAAAGTATTATATAACCAATGGTAAGAAAGATCTTGTAGCAGCTGGTGTCTGCAAGCAACCTGTAACACAAAAGGTAATACGTGGTGTGGCATATGCAGAAACGGTTGTCATGCCGATTGAAATCGTTGAGCAAGAAGATCCTACCCTATGGGAGTATGAGAGAGTTGTTAAGGACGAAGGCAAAGCAGAGGTTAGAGAAAATCGCTACATTGGTACATTGGATGCCAATGGTAATCTCGTTAAAAACCCTGAATCCGATCAGTTAACTAGTATGGTTGTTACCGATGGTAAGCCAAAGGTGATATTGGTCGGTACAAAGAAACCAAACTATATTGATAAACATATCGATGAAGCAATCCCCTTTGATACCGAATATGTGGGGGTAGTGAAGCATAATGCACCATTAAATGAGCGTTGGGTAAAGCAAGAAGGTGAAGCAGGTACGTCAAGAACCACATATCGCATTCCAGTTGATCCAGTCACAGGTAAACAGATTACCGATACCCATTATCCAGTAACCAATAACGGTACAACGACCATAAAAACACCTATCAATAAGATCATTGAAGTCAATACAATCAAGAAGGAAACCGTTGAGTATGAAGCAGATCCGATTATTACGGAGCGTGAGGATCGTTGGGTTAATTATCGTTATGTGACCAAAGAAGGTGACATTGGCTATAAGAACGTTACGACCACCTATGACGTGGATCCTAAGACCGGAAGGCTCATTAATCCAAATGAAACCTTTAAGATCTTAGTTGAAGCAAAACCAGAAGAGGTCACAGTAGGCAGAGGCGGTAGAAATTGGCCTGAAGAGATCAATGATTATGAGCATGGCAAGATCGGTTATATGTGGGAAGGTGTAGAACAAGAGTTCTTGGATTGCATCAATGCCGACCGTGTAGAACGTGGGTTAGAGAAGGTCATGTATCTGCAAGACCTGGTAGAGATCTCTCGTGAGCGTAGCTATGAGTTGTCTAAAGATTTCCAACATATTGCTATTATTGACGATCGACCCTATGACTTTGAAAACATTGCAAGAAACAGCATTAGGATCAAGGATAAAGGAGCGACTGAATTTAGAAATATTACCGCAAAGGATGTTTATAACCAATGGGTAGATAGTGAGGGTCACTTTGCAACGATGATGGATAAGGATTTGAAATACATTGGTTTTTCCATTCATTCACCCATCAATGAAAATGACAAGCCTTTCGGATTTTTTCACTCTGCATTGGTTGGAAGACGAAAAGCAGAGAAAAGTTCTGATGGTACGCCCGCACGTCCAGTAGAAAATGAGAACGAGTTCCCAATCATGCCACCTGAAGAACCGTAATAACATATATATCCATTTGTTTAGGATTCATCTTTTTAAAGGGAAGGTGCTTAGATAATAAGCATCTTCCCTTTTTATACGTAAGATGTGTCAAGGGATGAAAACTTTGGCTTGATTTACTTGTATTTTCTTTGAGAGAAAAAAATAAAAATTCTTTCGTGGGATGGGCTGACAGTTGGTTTGGTTCATGATATAGTAAGAGGCGTGAGGGGTTCTTGGGTGAAAATATAGCCCAAAAACGACACCTCATATTTGTTGTTTTCTAAAATATGGCATTCTCAAATAGGAGATCGTTTCTTTTTTAAGAGTAAAAAAAGAAGCGGTCTTTTTGTTTTACAAAAAGTAATCAGAACCAACTAAAAAGTTTTTCTTTTTAGTTGGTTCTGATTGTGTAAACCTTATAAATGCATGAGAAAAACAAGCAAAAGGTTTTACAGAAATTGGATATTTCTCCGCTTTTTATTTGGCAATTATTTGGCAACTATTTGACAAATGGGCGAAAAAATATGAAAAGATAAAATATTTCACGAAAAGTATTGTCATAATAAACAAAGATATGCCATGATATGCCACAATAAATTATAAAAATCAAACAAAAATCATATTAATGCATGAGATCCTTTGACTTGAACAAAACATATATTTTGTTCAAGTCGTGAAATCGAATGATAACTTCACTGTCCTCTTCATCTGTGTCTTTTTGTAATTAAATTTCTATAACATTGACAGAGTCTTACTAAATTTATTCTGAACTCTACAGAAGCTCTGGAACTGGTCAGGATCATTAATCAGCTGCCGGAGGTTCACTAATTTAAATTTTTTTCTCAGATTTTTTATTAAAGTAATCTTCAGCTAATAAACTATATATAGAAGCATCAACAATTCCTTTGTTGCTCCAATCAGCGTGCCTTAAAATTCCTTCAAAAGTTAATCCATTTTTTAGCATTACTTTTCCTGAGTTTGGATTATTAGGATCGTGTTGCGATTCAATTCTTTGCACTTTAACTTCCTCAAACAGAAACGGAATTATGGCTTTAAATGCCTCACTTGTAATTCCTTTGTTCCACCATTTACTACCAATTGCATAACCTATCTGAACCATATCTATTTTTTCATTCATGCCTACAACAGAAATAGCACCGACGGGTTCAGCTATTTCTTTCAGTTCGATAGCCCACTGGTAATAATTTTTTTCTGTGTAGCTGTTGATCCACTCTTTCAGTATTTTTTGCGTGACTGATATATCTTTATGGGTTGACCACCTTAAAAACTCAGTTACTTTCTCATCATTTGTCCAATTATTAAAAGCAAACTCTATATCGTTTATATTAAATGGTCTAAGTATTAGACGTTCAGTTTCAATTACAACTGTTCCTTTATGCTCCATGGCTTTCACCCAATTAAATTTTCTAGCCGGTTATTTTTCTGATATGCCTGTAGAGCAATTATATGCAATAATCACTATAAAAAGCACACCAAATTTTATTTTTTCTGGTAGAAGGCTTGAAGCATGATGTTCATCTTTTAGCTCCTAACCGCTTCCCATTGTGTAAAACTTATACTATAAAAAGTACACTTATTATAAGAATTGAAGAAAATTATAACAAATGAATGCGTCTAGCTCTAGAAGCAGATTTGCCGACGATTATAAACAAATTAATCGATAATTCTACAATATTGCAACGCAATTATAGTTTTACTTGAATTACTACCTCTAGTAAATAACGGCATTTTTATAATTTTGTTATTAATACTATTAATTGTTACATCTAATAATATTGTGCAATCATCACAATAAAAGTATAAATAATTAGATTTTTTTATATAGTAATTATAAAAATGGATTGATAAGATAATTTTAATGAAAGGTTTTAAACAACTGCAAAGCAAGGATCTATTTAATTAAAGCTTCGCAAGTTGTTATTTTTTGAGTTTTTCAGGTCATATATTTATTAAAACTTAGGAGGTAATCGATGCAACGAAAATTATTTCAAGAAGGCAAAATTGGCAATCTAAATTTAAAGAATCGGGTTGTGATGCCAGCGATGGGAACAGGTTTTGCTTCCGCTAATGGCGAAGCCTCAGAGGGCATCATCAAATACTATGAGGAGCGCGCCAGAGGTGGCTGCGGTCTCATAATTACAGAAATTACTAGAATTGATGACGAGTCCGGCGTCGGTATGACCTGCCAACTGCGGGCGACGGATGCTTATCAGATTCAGCGGCTTGCCTATTTGGCAGATGCCGTACATCAATATGACACAAAAATCTTCGCTCAATTGCATCATCCCGGCAGACAGACACCGAGTCGTCTCTTAAAGGGACACCCTCTTCTCGCCCCTTCTCCGATTCCCTGTGGTGTTGTCAAAGAGATGCCAAAAGAAATGACAATCGAAGAAATTCAAGGCATGGTGAAAAAATTTGTAAAAGGAGCTTATATTGCTAAGACGGCTGGTTTGGATGGTGTGGAAATTCATGCTGCCCACGGTTATTTGATCAGTCAGTTTTTAAGTCCCTATACCAACAAACGTACCGACCAATATGGCGGTGATTTTACCAACCGCGTTCGTTTCCTCACGGAAATTATTCTCGGTATTCGCTATACGATCGGTCAAGATTTCCCGATCTGTGTCCGCATAAATGGCAATGATTTTGTGGCAGGCGGATTGGAGATCGCTGAACAGGTCCAGTTAGCTCAATATCTTGAAAGTATTGGCGTCGCAGCGATCAATGTGAGCTGTGGTATGTATGAGTCAGGTTGGAGTATTATCGAACCTGCAGCCATTCCTGAAGCTTGGAAGAAAGATCTCGCTAAGACGATTAAAGCGAACGTAAGCATTCCTGTCATCGCAGTAAACAACATTAAACATCCAGAAATTGCAGAAAAATTACTAGAGACCGACGTCTGCGACTTTGTGGGAATTGGCCGCTGTCACCTCACTGATCCGGAGTATGTCAATAAAGCTAAAGCAAACGACACCGAGGCCATTCGCAAATGTATCGGTTGTCTGTATTGTTTCAAAGTGGCTAATGAAGGCAAACAAATTGCTTGTACCATCAACCCACGCCTCGGTCGCGAATTTATTTATAACGAAGATACAATCAAACGCAATGGTGATGGGCGAAAAGTAGCTGTCATAGGCGGCGGTCCAGGTGGTATGCAGGCTGCAATTACTTTAGCTAAGAGGAATTTCAAACCGATCATATTTGAAAAACAAGATAAATTGGGCGGTACGCTTAATCTGGGTGACCAACCTCCACATAAAGAGTTGATGACAGAATTCTGTCAGACCCTTGTTCGCGAGGTCAAAGACTTGGATATTGAAGTCAAGCTAAATACCGAAGCGAATCCCGCAGACCTTAAATCAGAAGATTATTACGGCATTGTCGTCGCTATTGGCGGCCAGCCGATGGTTCCGCCTATTGAAGGGATTGACAGCGATAATGTCCACCTGTTTGATGCTGTATTGCGTCACCAAGTCGAACTCAAAGATAAAAATATTATTGTCTTAGGTGGCGGCGAGACCGGTTTGGAAACAGCTGAATTGTTAGCGGATCAAGGCAATAAAGTAACCGTCGTCGAGATGCTCGGTGAAGTTGGACAAGATATGTATCCCAGTGTTATAGGCATGATGAAAAAACGTTTTGGCGAAAAAGGCGTTGACATCATAACAAATTATAAAGTTGTAAAGATGGACTCAGACGAAGTTCTCATTCGCAGCACAATCACCGAACAAGATAAAACCATGGCAGCTGATACCCTCGTAATTGCCAGCGGTGTCCGCCCAGACAAAAATCTTATTAGTCAATTCAAAGAAGCAAATGATCATGTCATTGTTATTGGCGATGCCTATAAACCGGGCAATATTGCTAAGGCATTAAAAGAAGCCAACGATAAATGCTTCGTATTTTAGGTGATGAGAAATAGTTTCAGTTCTCCGCAAATAGCGAGAACCCTTTGAGATCAGTTTGATTCTCCGTTTAGAAAGGACATATAAATGCAAGAGTATGAAAATCGTGTCATCGTAATTACAGGTGGTGGCAGCGGTATTGGGCAAGCCATTGCACTAGAAGCATGTCGTTTGGGTATGCGCATTGTTGTCAATGATCAAGATAAAGACTATTTAAATGAAACCGAGAAACTTCTAAAAGAAACCGGTGCTGACTTTAAGATCTTTGAAGCGGATATGAGCCTGGCAGAAAATGCTAAAGCCTTGCTGGACTTTGCTTTAGAGGCCTATGGTCAGGTTGATATTCTCGTTAATAGTGCCGGTGTGTCGGTGTCCGGTCCTCTCTGGGAAATTCCGGAACAAGATATAAAATGGATTACCGAAACTAATTTTTTAGGTCATCTTTACACGGCTAGAGTATTTATTCAACAAATGATCAAACAAGAAACACCAGCTGCTATCGTCAATGTGGCTTCTACAGCCGGTTTAATGACATCAGGCAATGCCATCATGTATCATGCCACTAAATTTGGCGACGTTGGTGCTAGCGAAGCCCTTTATCTGTCGCTAAAACATAGGAATATCAACCATATTTCGGTTCACTGTGTAGCTCCCGCTTTCATCAAGACAAATATCCATGAGAGCGAACGCTACCGTCCAGAACGCTATCAAGATTTGAGTGATCCCTATTATTCTTCTGAAGAATTTAAATCGGGTTACCGCAGAGCGATTAAGCAAGTGGTTGCCGGTATGCCAATCGATTATGTTGGAAAATGTGTGTTCAATGCCATCAATGAAAATCGTTTTTATGTGTTTACCCATCCTGAGTCTATTGTTGTTGCGGCAAATCGGATCAAAAATATGGCTGCTGGCAAGAATCCTCAGTAATGTCAGCTCTACTTCTGCTGCAAAGCATTGCGTCCATCATCCATCAGACGAATGTTTTAGTTGTAGAGTATTAAATTAGTAAAACTTACAAGTTTAGAAATCATCGTAAATTTTAATTCTATACTTTAGAGGACAAGAAAATGTTTAAAGATTATAAAGATAAAATTGCTGTTATTACAGGTTCAGGTAATGGCATCGGTAAGGCGTTGGCCTTGGGCTCGGCTGAGCGCGGCGCTAAGATTTTAGTGGTTGATATTCACGCTGATGATGCAGAGAAAACAGTTGCCGAGATTAAAGAAAAAGGCGGCGAGGCGGTAGCTCTGCAGGCAGATGTCAGTTTGAGCGAAGAGTGTCAGAAAGTCTTTGACACCTGTATGGAGCTCTTTGGTCGCTGTGATTTATTGATCAATAATGCCGGCGTATCAGCATTGGGGGAAGTAACTGAAGCTACAGAGCGCGATCTTCAATGGGTGACTTCGGTGAACTATTTTGCTCATTTTTACATGATGCGCCGCTTTATTCCACAAATGATTAAACAAAAAACACACTGTCAAATTCTCAATGTTTGTTCGATCGCTGGCATAATTACCTCGATCGCTGCACCGATTTATTTTAGTACGAAACATGCGGCAGTTGCTTTGTCAGAAGCCACATATAAATTTCTTAAGGGTCGAGAATATGATATAGATATCAGCGTCTTCTGTCCTGGCTTTGTTCAAACTGAAATGTATTTGACCGACCGGCATCGCCCTGAACGCTTCAAAATTAATGATGATCCCTTCTATCACAGTGAAACTTATCAAAAATATTTAGAATTAAATAAACAAGTGCTAGCTGGCGGCAAATCGTTAGAGGAAGTTATTCCAATGATTTTTGAGGCTTTGGACAAAGAACAGTTCTACATCTTAACCCATCCTCAGTACGACACCTTAATTAGAAAACAGGACGAATATGAGGCCGATATGATTCGACCGATCGATTATGCCGATGTCGCTGAATAACGTGATCCGCGCTACGTTTTAGCGCATCGTTAAGCACTGTTATGTTATTAGCGCTGGAATATATCAATTAAATAGTGTTATTGATTGAATCTGCTTCCGATTATAAAGATACAAGTTCTTCTTTCGGAAGCAGATTTTTATATTTATATCGCTTATATGCTCATTCCGTAGATCAAATGCTGTTACTTTAACATCCATTTCGGCAATTTAGTGTCAGGAGATTTATACGGATGATGACGGACTGAAACATCAAAGAACCAGGATTTTTTTAAGATCGTCTTTTGGTGGGAAAATGTTTGGAAGCCGTATTTTCCGTGGTAGTGTCCCATTCCACTGTTTCCCACGCCACCAAATGGTGCCTTAGTCGATGAAATATGTAAAACAGTGTCGTTAATACAGCCCCCTCCAAAGGACAGTTCTTTTAGCACCCGTTGTTCAGTGCGATTGTCTTTGGTAAACAAATAGAGCGCCAAGGGTTTGGGTCGCTGCTGCTGCTCTCTTATTAGTTGATTAAGATCATCATATACAAGGATGGGCAAGATCGGACCAAAGATTTCTTCCTGCATCACAGGACTGTCCAGCGGAGGCGAGTCCACAATCGTAAATTCAATGGTTTGACGTTCGGTGCAGCTACCTCCTCCATATACCACTCGATTTTGCTCAATCAGTCCCTTGAGACGTTTAAAATGTTTTTCCGATATGATTCTCGGCCAGTTGTCCTCCACATAGGTGGGATCTTTAAAAATTAATTGGCTTTGTTTAATTAATGCATCAATTAGCTTTTGTTTGACATAACGGTGGACAAATACGTGGTCAGGCGCTATACAGGTCTGTCCGGCATTTAACAGTTTGCCAAAGAGCAGACGTTTGGCTGTTTGTTCAATATCCGCTGTTTGATCTACTATGACAGGTGATTTGCCACCCAACTCAAGGGTGATGGGAGTGAGATGCTGAGCCGCCTTTTCCATTACAAAGCGACCGACTTTCGGGCTGCCGGTGAAAAAAATATAGTCAAAAGGTATGTCGAGAAGGGCTTGATTTTCCTCCCTACCTCCTGTAACAATTTGCACGAGATCGTCAGGAAAGGCCTGTCTAATTATTTGCTCCAGCACAGTTGAGGTGTGCGGACTGTATGCAGAGGGTTTTAGGACAACTGTATTGCCTGCAGACAAGGCGCTAATCAGGGGGTTAATCGTCAAGAGAGCGGGATAATTCCATGGCGACATAATTAGGACACAGCCGTAGGGATCGCTATGTAGCCTAACTCTGCCAGGCATT
This sequence comes from Clostridiaceae bacterium, assembly GCA_012520525.1. Classification (GTDB taxonomy): domain Bacteria; phylum Bacillota; class Clostridia; order Saccharofermentanales; family Fastidiosipilaceae; genus JAAYOA01. The sequence continues at coordinate 15,773 of JAAYOA010000097.1, forward strand.
TGCCCCAAGGATATTCCCACTCGCTGTGGTTTCATCCAACGACCCAGATGTTTTTTAGCGTGGGAGAGTTCCCCATATATTAAGCCGATCTCCGTCATAAATGCTTCGTGTACAGATTTGTTGAGGTCCAGTTTCAATGCTTTAAGGAGTCGTTTTTCAGAGGCGCGAAGTTCCTCTTCCAAACGATTTAAAGCAGCTAGGCGCTGTTGTTTTGTCTGTAGGACCTGGTTAAAAAATACTTCTCTGCCCCGCTCAAAAATCTGTTGAATAATTGCTTGCCTTGTCATAATTTATCCCTTTAATTTTTGATAATTTTTCAAACTGTAATATATTCAAGTAATATATTCAATTTGTAATATATTATAGATGATTGATCAGTCAATTGCCGTCCTTCCTAATTCAAATGTCAACCAATCACTATATTTGCTTGATCATATTAAATCTGTTAGATATAGAGATGTCATTGTTACCAGTATGATTTAAGGGGGAATAAGATTTGTCAGCTAAAATTAAAGCAGCAATTTTTGATATTGATGGTGTGATTGTCGATAGTATGAAGTTATTAAGTGATATGCCGGCTGCTTTTTTAAGAGAAAAAGGGATAACACCGCGTCCTGATTTGGGGGAGCAAATGTTTCACCGCACCAATGAAATGGGAGCGGTCTATATGGTAAAAACTTATGGACTTTCTATTGATCCTAAAATCTTGGCTAAAGAATTGATTGCCTACCAGGCCGAGCAATATATAAGACAGGTGGAGGCTAAACCGTACGCAAAAGAGACTTTACAGTATTTAAAAAGCCATAATATTCCACTCCTAATAGCCTCTTCCAATGAGCGACCAATGATCGAAGGTGCTTTGTCTAGATTAGAATTGCTCCATTATTTTGAGGGCATAATTACTTCGCCGGAAGTCGGTAGCAGTAAAGAAAATCCTGACATTTTTGAACAGGCTATTCAATTATTAGGTCACCCTAAGAAAAATACAGTACTGTTCGAAGATGGACTTCATGCCATCACTACAGCAACTCATATCGGGCTGCCGGTCATCGGTGTTTACGATGCCACTAGCGCTTCAGATCAACCAGAAATAAGGGCTTTGGCAGATCAGTACGTTCTTAGTTTAGAAGAATGGCTTGAATCTGATGCGGCAGTCAATCTAACTGTTCCGTAATATTTTAGAATGATCTATTTTTATAAGCGCAAATCTTTTTTAGACAGATTTTTACTTACTATTGTGTCAGCAATTTCTATTAAAAGAGCAACAGTTAAAAGTATACTTTTAACTGTTGCTCGCCTATAAAAAGTTAAATATAATTTCTGGTTGTCTATTGATTATGTTTTGGTCAACTTATTAATCTGCTTTTAATTGGATGGATTCTTTTGCGCTTTCTGCAATCATTTCCGGCGTTAAACCGTATGCTTCCAAGACCAAAGGTGCTTTACCGCTGCGCCCAAATTCATCTCTAACGCCGTGACGTATGACTGGCACAGGATATATTCCGGAAATGTATTCGCTGACAGCAGCTCCCAAACCACCTAGGATATTGGCTTCTTCCGATGTTACGATGCAGCCAGTTTCTTTTGCTGCCTTGAGTACAGCTTCTTCGTCCAGAGGCTTGATCGTATGCATATTGATGACTCTGGCGGATACGCCTTGCTCTTTTAAGAGATCGGCGGCCTTTAAAGCCATTTGGACCATCATACCATTGGCTATAATGGTAACGTCTTCTCCGTCTCGGAGTTGCAGAGATTTGCCAAGTTCAAATTTGTAGTTTTCTACAGAATCAGTGACATTTTCAACAGCTAACCGCCCAAGTCTCATATACGCAGGTCCATCATAGTTCAACAGTGCCTCTGTTGCTAAACGCATTTCATGGGCATCGCAGGGACAAAGCACTGTCATGTCGGGGATTGCACGCATGAGGGCGAAGTCTTCGATACACTGATGGGTAGCGCCATCTTCTCCTACACTTAAACCTCCATGAGAACCGACAATTTTAACGTTTAAATGGGGATAAGCAATTGAATTTCGCACTTGTTCCCAGGAGCGTCCTGCAGCAAACATTGCAAAAGTTGTCGCAAAAGGCTTCAATCCACAAGCAGCAAGACCCGCTGCTACACCCATCATATTATTTTCAGAAATTCCCATGTCGAAGAAACGCTCTGGATATGTGTCCATAAAAGTTTGAGTTTTAGTTGCGCCAGCTAGATCTGCGTCTAAGACAACTAACTCAGGATATGTTTCTGCAAATTCCACCAAGGCATTGCCATAGGCAACCCGAGTTGCTATTTTATCTGTCATTTTACACACTCCAATTCTTTACAATGGGCTTCCAATTCTGCTTTGGCTTGTTCAAATTGTTCAGCATTGGGTGCTTTGCCGTGCCAGCCTGCTTCATTTTCCATGAAGCTCACACCTTTGCCTTTGATAGTTTGAGCTAGTATCATTGTAGGACGATCTTTTACGGTCATGGCTTTCTTATATGCCTTTTCAATCTCATTAAAGTCATGGCCATCAATTTTAATTACGTTCCAGCCAAAAGCTTCGAATTTTTTGTCCAGAGGTTCTGTCGGCATAACATCTGAGATCTTACCGTCGATCTGGAGTCCGTTGACATCTACACAGGCACACAAGTTATCCAATTTATATTTGGCTGCAGACATCATCGCTTCCCACACTTGTCCTTCATTGATTTCGCCGTCGCCCAAGATCGCATAAACTCGGTAGTTTTTATTTTGTATTTTACCTGCCAGAGCCATGCCCACTGCCACCGAAATGCCCTGACCCAAGGATCCTGTGGACATATCTACACCAGCAACACTCATTTCAACATGACCGGACATATTGCCATCGATGGAACGAAATTGCTTTAATTCTTCAACGGGGAAAAAGCCACGCAATGCCAGTACCGAATAAAGTGCCGGTGAACAGTGACCTTTAGACATGACAAATCGATCCCGATTTGGATCTTTAGGGTTTTGGGGATCAATGTTCATGACATCGCAATATAATGTAGTCAAGACGTCCAGACAGCTGAGAGATCCTCCTGGATGACCAGAGGCTGCATCATAGACCATCTGTACGGCTAACAAGCGAGCTTTTGCTGCCTCTAGCATCAACTGGTGTTCTGTTGATTTCTTCATTTGTATTTCCTTTCCTATATCTACCACTAGTGGAATTACTAAATATAAAATTCCTTTGCGGATAGATATAATGTTAATTGATCGGGGTTATAATTTCTGACAACTTATAACATCTTATCTTTAAATAACATCGTATCTTTAAACTATTTTTATTCCGTAACATAAAATATATTATTTAACTCAAGAAAATTTATGTTAAATTCTATAAATGTGGCTCAAAAATGTCTAACTGAATGTATTTTTGATATATTTAAACCTAAAAAAACTAAACTAAACGATGCGATTTAGTTTAGTTTTTATTAGACTCTTTGCGGCATCCGAATTATTTAAACTTAAATTTAAACAATTCGATTTTATACTCTATGCTTGGCGTCGACGACCAAATGAACGATTGTAATATTTAGGATTCCCTTTAAGATTTTTCTGTTTAAAGAATTTTTGATTTAAATGGGCCATATGCCTATAACCCGTCTTATCCTTAATGACAGCACTATTTTTAAGAATTTGGATGATCTTTCCAGAAATTACATTGCCATAAATATCTTTTACCGTGACAAATGGATCTGACTGTGAAGCTTTTTGATTGCCTTTCATCTGAGACATTTTTGTTTTTTTTGGCTCTTTTACGCGTGTTCTGTTAATTGTAAACCCTCTCTTCTAATTTAATTTTTAATATGTAAATTAATGCACATTTTAATTGAACGCTAAATCCAGTTAAGCCACTTTGGAGACAAGCGACTTTTCAGTGATGCGATAATTTAAATATGATTGAGCTATGTCAATAAGACACCTAAATAATCAAGCAATAATTTACTATTATGCTTGATCACTGTGAGATATAAATCATTAATTTACATAAAAAACTTGTAATAAATTCGTATAAATTGTCGTTGAGTAGTTCCTGACAACAATATAATATTATTATAGCAAAAAATTAACAAAAACACAAAAAGCGCAATTTGATAATATTAATTCTTATTTTAA